>JANYGR010000457.1 GCA_025359355.1 Bacteroidota bacterium
TTCACGACAAAGCTTATCAATTGCGGGTCTTTCAGGACCATCGCCAACTAAAATCAATTTACTAGGTATGGTTTTTCTAACGATATCAAAAACACGTAAAACATCTTCTACTCGTTTTACTTTACGGAAATTAGAAACATGAACTAATATTTTCTCATTATCCTTAGCAAAGTTTTTACGATGGCAAGTACTTGAATTACTAATATAATCGCTCAGTTTAATGAAGTTTGGGATTACTTTAACATCGTTGGCTATCTTAAATGTTTTAAGAGTGTCTTTACGTAAATTTTCGGAAACAGAAGTAATTGCATTGCTATTATTAAGCGAGAAAAAAATGACTGGTTCAAAAGATGGGTCTTGCCCAACTAAAGTAATATCAGTGCCATGCAACGTTGTGATGTACGGTAAATGTATTTTCTTTGACTTTAAAATTTGTTGTGCTAAATAAGCAACCGACGCATGAGGAATAGCATAATGAACGTGTAAAATATCCAAACGTTCATAGATAGCAACATCTACAATTTTACTAGCTAATACGCTTTCGTAAGGTTGAAATTCAAACAAAGGGTAATCATTAACGCTTACTTCGTGATAAAAAATATTATCATTAAATTGATTCAACCTAAATGGTTGGGAGTAAGTAATAAAATGTACTTTATGACCTTTAGCTGCTAAGGCTATACCTAATTCTGTTGCCACCACTCCGCTACCACCAAACGTTGGGTAACACACTATTCCTATATTCATTGATGTAAGTTCTAAAGTTTGATCGTTCGAAAGTTTAGAAAGTTATTTTATACACTAAAAAAACGCATTTAACTTTCTAAACTTATTTTTTTAATTAATTTTATTTCCGTTTATATCTAATTCAACCATTTCGTAGCCCAACTTTGATAGTTTATCAAAATTAGAAGCTTTATCACCAACAACTAAAATAACCATTTTGTTGAAGGGTAAATTTTTTGATGCTAAATTATCAATTTCAGGTTTACCGATTGTTTTAATTATTTCTGCTTGCTTTGCTACGTATGATTTATCTAAATTAAAATCTAATAAACGTTTTATAAAAGATAATTTTTGTAAAGGTGATTCGTATTTCAAAGCATCAGCTTGTACCATCGCGTTACGTGTAAATTCTAATTCTTCTGTAGTAATACCTCCATTAATGTATTTTTTTAATTCGGAGGTAATATCCATAATTGTACTATCTGTAGAATTAGCTCTAACACCTGTGCTAATTGTATATGGCGCTACAAATTTCCCACCATAAAATCCACCACGAGCACCGTAAGTATATCCTTTTACTTCGCGTAATAAATAATTGATGCGACTATTAAATGCTCCTGCAAATGAATAATTCATGATTGTTGATTTGAAAAAATCACCGGTTGCATCATAAGGCAAGGATAATTGACCTACTCTAATTTCTGATTGAGGCGCGCCTTTTTTATCTACAAAATAAATACGTGTTTTGTCTATTTCGGGTAAACGGTATTTTGCTAAAGGCATCGTGTTGGCTGCTTGTAGCTTATTTAAGAAGCCCATTTTTTTAGTAATAGAAACTTGGTCTATATCTCCACTTACGGCTAATATACCATTGAAACCAGAAAAGTTCTTGTAATAATTTTTTACATCATCTAACGTAATGGCGCTTACACTTTCTTTATTACCATTAGCTGGTAGCGATAAGTTTAAGCCTTCGCCATATAATAATTTAGCATATACATTATTAGCAATGGCTGTTGCCTGAGTTAATTGATTGGTAATACCATCCAACTGTTCCTTTTTTACTAAATTAAAATCTTCAGTATCAAATTTTGGCATCAGTAACATTTCTTCTGCTATTTTTAAAGTAGAATCTAAGGTTTGTTTTAAGCACGTAATCGTCATCACAATTTCGTTATCATTAGCAGAAAAAGTAATGCTACTTCCTAGGCGTTCTAATTGAGCACCAATTTCCTCAGCACTGTGCTTTTGTGTAGATTCTTCCATTAAAGAAGTTAATAACACCGCTAAGCCTGATTTATCATATGGTTCGAAACGATGACCTAAAGGCATACTAAATTGTATGTTTACTTTGGGGATATCGTTAGAGTTAATACCAATGGCTTTGATGCCATTTCCATAATTAGAAGTCCAATAGGTTGGTAATGGTACTAATTTGGCGGGTTGTGCGGCAGGAATGTTTTTTCTTACGAAATTATCTTTGGGTTCTGTATAAGATAGATTTTTATATTCAGCACTTTCAGCTTCAATAGTTCTGTCGTACATTTTCCAAGTATCAGTTTTAGCAATTAAATCTGTTTTTCCTTTAGGCACACAGCTTAATACAACGGCTGCTTTTCCTTTGATGTAGGTGTTATAAACGCGCATTACATCTTCTTTAGTTACTTTTAAATTAGCCGCAATTTCAGTTTTTAAATAATTAGCATTGCCTGCGTGTGTTTGGTAAGCCGCTAACTGAGCACCTTTACCTTGCACGGTTGCAATATTATTGTATAAACTGCTTTGGTAAGAAGCTTTGTATTTTTTAATATCATCATCGGTAGCACCTGTCTTTTCCCAATCAGCAAGGGTTTGATTTAAGAGTGTTTCGATATCACTTAATTTTGTTCCTGCGTTAGCGCGTACTTGAATTTCGAATTGCCCTGCTAATTCACGAGCGTAGTTGTATGCATTAGCAGATACTGCTTTTTGCGATTTGATAAATGCATTGTATAAGGGTGAGCTTTTAGAATCAGATAATATAGCGCCTAATACATCAAGTGCTGGCTCGTCTTTGTCCATCATTGGCACAGAAGCATAAGTAACTTTATATAAAGGAAACTTAACATTGTCTTCGTAAGAAATGTATTTTGTTTCGGTTAAGTTGGCAGGTTGTTTAGCCATGTTTTTAACTTCGGGTCCGCGAGGAATAGAACCAAAATATTTTTCTGCTAACTTAACAACGTTGGCAGTATTTACATCTCCAGAAACAGTTAATACAGCATTATTTGGGCCGTACCAACGCATATAAAAACGTTTTAAATCGTTCACATCTACTCTATTTAAATCTTCGATGTAACCAATGGTTGTCCAAGAGTAGGGGTGAGCTTTAGGAAATAAGGCTTCGCCTGTTTTTTCTCCCACTAAACCATAAGGGCGGTTATCGTAATTTTGACCACGCTCGTTTTTTACAGTAGCGCGTTGCACTTCAAACTTTTTTTGAGTAACAGAATCCAGCAAAAAGCCCATACGGTCGGCTTCTAACCACAGCATTTTTTCGAGTTGATTAGAAGGAACGGTTTCAAAATAATTTGTTCTGTCCGAATTAGTAGAGCCATTAAGGGTTCCGCCAGCTTCCGTAATAATTTTAAAATGTTGTTCATCGGCTACATTTTTAGAACCCTGAAACATCATGTGTTCGAAAAAATGTGCAAAGCCAGATCGCCCTTGTTGTTCGCGGTTTGAACCAACATGGTAAGTTACATCTACATAAGCAATGGGATCAGAATGATCTTCGTGAACGATGATGGTTAAGCCATTAGATAAGATGTATTTTTTGTAAGGAATGATGACTTCTTTCCCAACTTTTGCAACCGTTTCAACTAATTTAGCTGATGAAGTGGCAGTAGCTGTTTTTGTGGTAGTTTGAGTTGTTGGTATTTTGTTTACTTGAGCTGTAACGTTTGATAATATTACAGAAATAGCTGATGCTAAAATAAGTTTGTTCATGTTTGTTGTATTTTTGTTTTGGTAAATGTATAAAATACTACCAACTAACAACAAAGAAATATTAACCATATTTTGCACTATTTGAAATAAAAAAGCCTTACCACTATTATGTGATAAGACTTATTGTATAAATAGGATAACTTATTTAATCTGACAATTAATACTATAATTTCCAAAAAAATCACTACCCGAATTATTGTTGGCATTACACCTGCTTTCGGCATTGGTGCGGGTATCGGTGTAAGTATATTTGGAATAATCATTGGTTGTACTGCCACTTCCGCTAGTGTATGTTTTTGAACATGCGCATATATAATCTTTTTTACACGATGTAATTGAGGTTGATAATGCAATTAAAGTAACTGCTGATAACATTATTTTTTTCATTTTTTTCATTTTTTTAGTTTTAATTAGTATTAAATATTTATGATACAAAACTACAGTTTGCATAAGTTAGCGGTGTTATATTATTTTTTTTAATTGTTACATTATTTACGGTTTTAATAATTTGGAAAAAAGAATACAAAATGTGTTTAGATACCTATAGTTTGGTGACAAATATGAATTTATTTTTAGATCTTGATAAGAAAATAATCGAGTATTGTAAACGAAACCTTTGACTTGAAAAATAACTACTCCTAATAGCTAAAGCTTTGTTGAGTGCAGAGCAAGAGCAATGAAACATGTGTTAAATTGAGATTATAATTGATATATCTAAAAAATAATTGATGTTCATTTTTTAATTATCTTTACTTCATTAATAACTAATAGCTTGTGTTAACCCATTTAACAAATTGAAACGATATCAATGTTAATATTAACCAAATTCAAAATGACTAACAAGGGAGAAACACAATGAATCCTGAAAGAGAAGGAGATAAAATTGAAACTAAACTTAATGCACTTAAGGAAGTCGGAAACATTAATTTTCCATCTTTAGCATATAAAGATTTGGATAACCAATTAAAGGAACTTACAAACAACTACCAACCGCATTCGTTTAAATAAAATTAATCAAAACAATATGTCAAAAATTCAACTCAGCAAAATAAGCACACGCTCAACAAAAAACATAACCAAAGAAGCCGCAAAAAAGAAATTACTCTTGTTGCAAATCAAGCTTGAAGAGTTGCAAAACTTGATGTATGCCGAAGGAAAACAATCCTTGCTTGTAGTGCTTCAGGGAATGGATGCATCTGGTAAAGACGGAGTTGTAAAAAATGTTTTTGATTCAGTAAATCCACTTGGCTGTTCGGTGTACCCATTTAAGCACCCAACAGAAATTGAAATGCAACACGATTTTTTGTGGCGTGTTCACAGCAAAACCCCACCTAAAGGCATGATACATATATTCAATCGTTCTTACTATGAGGATGTGCTCATCCAGCGTGTGCACAATTGGATTGATGAAAAAGAAGTGCAACGTAGATACCGCCATATTAATGCCTTTGAACAATTACTTACGCAAACAGGCACTACTATTTTAAAATTTTATATTCATATTTCTAAGGAAGAACAGCTTGAGCGACTCACAGAGCGACTTACCGACCCTACAAAAAATTGGAAATACAACAAGCAAGATTTAGAAGAGCGTCAATACTGGGACAAGTACATGACAGCATACGAACATGTATTTGAAGCCTGCAATGAAGTTCCCTGGAATATTATCCCTGGCGACCAAAACTGGTACAAGGTATTATTGATAACGCAAGTAGTAGTTAAAACACTTGAATCGCTGAATATGAAATACCCGCGCGTGGAGGAAAGCTTGATGCTTGAAACACTGCAGGGAAATGCTGAAAAAGTAGATAAAAGAAAAAAATTGAAGTAATTAGATTGATAAAAGTAAAGTTAGAAAAACTACAAATTAATTTTACTGCGAATAATTCCTTTTGAACTATAAAGATATTTTCTAAGCCGATATTATGTATTACATCGAGCAAAAAAAGCTTGATTATGTTATTGCAGCAAAATTCACACATCCTATTCAACGTTTAATCAAAGAAAGTACAAACTGGGTTTTATTAGATACAGGTGTTGAAATATGTGAGCAAA
>JANYGR010000504.1 GCA_025359355.1 Bacteroidota bacterium
ACTCTATGTTTCACAATCTCTCCACTTCGCCAATTGGCAAACAAGAACAGAGTAACTATTAACAATAAACTATTTTTTAGCATGAAGGTGATTGTAAATTTCAGTCGCTACTTTTTTGGATGCCCCACTATTTCCTAATAAAGTAATTAACCCATCATATTCGGCAAGCATTATTTCACGGGATTTTCCAGAGATGATGCGATTTAATTCTTCTTTTAAATGAGCTGTTGTTAAATCACTTTGTATTAATTCTTTTACTACAGGCTTATCTAAAATTAAATTAGGTAAGGAAATGTATTTAACTCTATTGCCTACAACCATTCTAGCAATTGCATAAGATACTGCCCCACCTTTATAGCATACCACTTGTGGTAAACGAAACAGAGCACTTTCTAATGTTGAAGTTCCTGATTTGATAATACCTGCATGAGCATTGTGCATTAAGGCGTATGTTTGATTAAAAACCACTTTTATATTTTTGTCGAGCGCAGGTTGATATGCTTCTTTGGGTAAATTGGTAGTTCCTGCAATTACAAATTGATAATCCTTAAAATCATTAACTACATCTAACATAATTGAAAACATGAGATTGATTTCTTGTTTTCTACTGCCAGGTAGCACTGCTATAATAGGGCGATTATCTAGTTGATTATCAGTAATGAATTTTTCTCTATTCGGTAATTTATTTTTTTCTTGATCAATAGCATCTAATAAAGGATGTCCCACATAATCTGCTTCGTAGCCATGTTTTTTATATACTGCAACTTCAAACGGTAAAACCACAAACATTTTTTCACAAGCACGCTTCACTATTTCTACTCTATTTTCCTTCCAAGCCCAAATGGTAGGAGATATATAATAAAGCACGCGAATATTTTGCGTTTTAGCCCAATCAGCAATACGTAAATTAAATCCAGGATAATCCACTAAAATTAACACGTCGGGTTTATATGCCAAAATATCTTGTTTACAAAAAGCAATATTTTTAAAAATAGTGCGAATGTTTTTAGCAACCTCTACAAAGCCCATAAAAGCAAGGTCTTTGATGTGTTTAGTTGGTTTGTGTTTAGCAACAGCAGCCATTAAATCACCTCCCCAGAAACGATAATCAATGTTAGGATCGAGCAATAATAATTCTTTCATCATGTTTGATGCATGAAGATCGCCTGATGGTTCGCCTGATATGATATAGTATTTTGACAATAACAATTTTTTGTTAAGATTTATAATAATGATATATACAATACTAAGCCCACATAGGCAAAAGACGCATACATCATACCTTTGCTAATATCGTACGCTTTTTTATTTAATATGATATAGAAGAATAATAGATTGGCGCCAATACAAGCAATAGCAACTTCCTGTAACATATCTCCATTACGTAAATAGCGAATAAAGGCTGTAGGGAAATCTAATTGACTATAAAAAAATAACCAATAACAGAAAAAACAAAAAGCAGGAAACGCCAATCCTACAAGTATTCCTATCCATATTTTATCTAATTTATCAAGCATAATTATAATACGTTTTTTAAATGATTAATATATTGATGTGCCGTTAAATCGTGCATTATCGGCACTACCGAAACATAGCTGTTTTTTAAAGCCCATTCATCAGTATCCGTAGCTTCTGGTTCAAAATTTACAAACTTCCCTGTTAACCAATAATAAGAACGTCCATAGGGATCTTGACGCTCTTCAAAATCTTCTACCCAATTAGCTTTAGCTTGTCGGCATATTTTGAGACCAGCAATCTCCTCCGATTTTAATTTTGGAAAATTGACGTTTAAACAAACGCCTTTTGGTAATTCATTTTTTAAACAAGAACTAATTATTTTTTTTATAAAAGGAGTTGTTGCACTAAAATCAGCATCAATGCCATAATCAGCTAAACTAAAACCTATAGAGGATGCGCCTTCCAAAGACCCCTCAATAGCAGCACTCATTGTGCCCGAATAAATAACGTTAATGGAACTATTACTACCGTGATTTATGCCTGATAGTACTAAGTCGGGTTTGCGCCCCAATAGTTTATTCACCGCCATTTTTACACAATCTACTGGCGTCCCTGTACAACTATATTCCAAAGCAACCCCTTGATGGAAGTTTGTTTTTTGGATTCTTAAAGTAGAGTTAATTGTAATGGCATGTCCCATCCCTGATTGAGGTTTATCTGGGGCAATCACATATACGTCTCCGAATTGCTTAGCAATGTTTGCTAAATGTAAAATGCCTGGCGCGCTAATGCCGTCATCATTGGTCACTAATATTAAAGGTTTTTCTTGCATCTTTGTAAATCTATTCTTTTTAAGTTAATGACTATCTAATGTCTTACTATTTTTACTAAAGGTTGGTTGTTGAATTCTTCTGGTGCATTTCGGGTTGTTTTTTTGTATTTTTGTTATCCTAACTAACTACATTAAGATGAAAAAAATTATTAAAACAGACAAAGCCCCCGCTCCAATCGGACCTTATAACCAAGCAGTTCAGGTTGGTGATTGCGTGTATGTTTCAGGCACTATTGCCATGGATTTGGCTTCTAAGCAGTTGATTAAAACTACTATTAAGGAAGAAACTAAAATAGTAATGGACTATTTAGGAGAAGTGTTAACGGCAGCAGGTTTAACTTATGATAATATCGTTAAAACGACCATTTTTTTGGCGGATATGAATAATTTTGTTCATGTAAATGAGGTTTACAGCAGTTATTTTAAAGGAGATTATCCTGCACGTGCTACTATACAAGCAGATAGATTACCAAAAGATGCTAATGTAGAAATAAGCGTCGAAGCAAGGGTATTTTAAGGATTTTCCCAGTTAAGGTTTAAGTGAAAAACTGATTTTATCGTAGCT
>JANYGR010000522.1 GCA_025359355.1 Bacteroidota bacterium
AATTGCATATCACTTAATAAGCGATCGAAAAAAACAAATTTTCCTACTTTTTTTCGATATGTAAAATAGCCCTCAAACTGGTGCCTGTAGCTAAAGGAAGGGTCACTTCGTTTTTTATCAGCGAAAATATAATTGAAAGTAAATCTTAAATTTTTACTTATTTTTCCTAAAGCTCCAACATCAAAATATGAATAACCATACTGTGATGCATTATTAATAAATCGTGATTGTGTTTGAAGATGAATCATAAATCGTTTGTTAAGTGGCGATTCAACTTCAAGATTCGACCATAATTGAAAATCTTTTTGTGCGGGTTGCGCGAACGACAAAATAGCCAATAGTAAAAAACCTAAGGTGTAATATGTAAATCTATTGTTCAATATAATAACGAAACTATTTTTAAATTTAAGTAAATTAAAAATAGGCTAATTAAAGTGTATCACAAAATTTTTTTGGAGAGGAATAAACTTTACCTTAAAAATAATTTATTTTAAGACAGACACGTGTCCAATATAATTATGTTGCTTATGGAATACATCTTTTAAATCAACTTTCCATGTATAGACATCTACCTGTACTTTTTCGCCAACCCCTCTGTATGTGCCATCCCAACCGAGATTCACATTGTTAGTATTATATATTTGTACGCCCCATCTATCAAAAATTGAAAGCGTATAACTTGTTGGATCCCACCCGGTGCCCATTGGTAAAAAAGTATCATTTAAGCCATTATCATTTGGCGTAAATGTATTTGGAGCATAAAATGTAAATATCGGTTCTACTTTTATTGTTTTTGTGATTGAATCTTTACACCCCAAATTATTTGTAGCGACTAAGGTCACCGGATATTCTCCTTCATCTTGATAATTTAAATTGATCGAATTACTAGTGAAATTCCCTAGGGTTGTCACCCATTTTATAGTATTGTAATTAGTGGATGTGTTATTTAAAACAAAAGGAGCATCAAACATGTTTCCGTCAAAAGTATTACTCGTAAAATCTGGAGTTGGGACTATGTAAACATTAATGTTAGATAAAATGTTTGGTGCGGTTGTGCAGCCGTTATTTGTTGTCACAATTAATGTACCTGAGTATACGCCTGATTTTGTAAAACAAACATAAGCACTTGGATTAGAGCTTGATTGCCCATTGCTAAACACCCAATTCCAAGAACTAATGATACCAGTAGCAATTAAAGTTGAATCATAAAATGAAGAACACAAAGTAGGACAACCACTAATACTTGTGTGTTGAATGTTTATTGTTGGAGATGGAATAACATTAACTTGTGTAAGGGCTTGAGCAGGAAGCGTTGTACATGCATCGTTTACAATAACTGTAAATTGAGTATTGGAAGCCACATGAGGACTTATACTTGAGCCTGCTAAATTACCTGGCAACCAAGTATATTGATAATTTCCGTTACCGCCTGTTGCCGATGCATTTATAGCGACTGAAGAATTAGCACATACCGTAAACGGCCCATTAACACTTATGCCTAATGGCGGTAAAACGATTACTTGGCTTATGGTAGTAGGAGCGATACAGTTATTATTATCAATAACATTTAAAGTATAAGAAGATGTTCCTGTTGGCGTAACGGAAATAGATGCATTAGTTGAACCAGATGGTTGCCAAGAATATGTATATGGAGCAACTCCTCCAGAAACACTGGCGGTAAGCGTAGCTTGCTGTCCGTTACAAATAGTTGCACTTGCAACAGATGATATCAAAGCAGTTGGTTGAATAATAGAAGCGGTATAAGTTTTCGTACATCCATTTAAATCTGATATAAGAACAGAATAAGTGTTAGCCGTTAAACTATTTGCAGTTGAAGAATTACCGCCAGAAGGCGACCAAGTAAAAGAGTAGGGCGAAGTACTTCCACTGATAATAGCAGAAGCAGTGCCGTTATTGCCACCGAAGCATGATACACTTGTTGAATTGATTGTAGTTGTAAAATTAATATAAGGAGTTAATGAAAACGAAGAGGTAATACTACAATTATTTATATCTGTTGTTGTAACCGAATAAGCTCCTCCACTCAAATTACTGGCAACATTTAAATTCCCTCCTGTTGGAGCCCAAGAATAACTTAAAGTTCCGGTTCCACCACTTGCAGTAACGGTTGCGCTACCGAGATTATTACAAAGAGGATTAGTTATTAAAACAGAAGAACTAAGTGCAGTTGGCTGAGTAATTGAAATGGTAACTGTCTTTGAACAAGCATTCGCATCAGTAACGGTTGTTGTATAATTTCCAACATTTAATCCAGATACTGTTGCAGCATTCCCACCACTAGGCGACCAGGTATATGCTAAAGGAGCAACTCCTCCGGAAGTTGTAATAGTAGCGCTTCCATTTGACAATCCATTACACGTGATACTATTAGATGCCCCTGAAGCCAAAATAGCAGAGGGTTGAGAAATAGCTATTGTTTTTGTACCAACACAACCATTAACATCAGAAACAGATAAGGTATAATTTCCTGCTGTTAAATTACTAGCCGTTGATGCATTACCTCCTGTTGGAGCCCAAGTATAAGAATAAGGAGTTGTTGTTCCTGTTATCATAGATGAAGCACTACCATTATTACC
>JANYGR010000536.1 GCA_025359355.1 Bacteroidota bacterium
TTAAATTAGCCTTAAACATAGAAGGCTTAGACCCAAGCGGGATAGAAGTATATGCCAATAAAACTAATTTGGCACTAACAGGAAACCCTAAGTTTCCAAATGCAAGCGCATATTTGCCAACATTAACAATAGCAAAAAACGATTTGCATGTATTAATAACGGCAGCCTTACCTAATACGGTAGCCATTAACAATAAAGTAAAACTAATAAAAAAATTACTGTTGTTAATCAAATCAGTTGCCGAGTATGAGTGTAAAGACGACGAGGTAATTGCCAGCACCAGTGGCTTTGATATTAAACAACCAAGCTTACCAAAAGCAAAAGTGTTTAATGCTGTTCAAGGTTCGCAATCGGGTAGTGTTGATTTAGTTTGCCCTTATGCAGGAAATCGTGCGGCCTATATTTGGGAAATTATTCCAGACCCAATTAATACAAATGCCTGGTCGCAAATAAAAGTAACCAATAACACCGTTTATACAGCAACAGGCTTAATACCGGGTAATAAATATTGGTTTAGAGTAAAGGCTGTTATAAATAACGAAGACTTACCTTATACCGATCCGCACATGGTGCATGTGGTTTAAACGTAAAATATTGTTAACTAAAAAGGGGCTGTCTCAAAAGGACGGCCTCTTTTTTTTGTTGCGTCAAGCGGAGGCAAGAACTTAAAGCCCTTAATCACTGAGCGTCTCGTCTTCGCTCGATGTGACATTAAAATTTAAGTTGTTTATTCCATTTTATACCCAATTTGCTTCCGTTCTTTTTGATGTATGTCTTGTTTATCTTTTTGCAATAAATAATTGATGGCTTCGTAAACATCTTTAAACTGTTTGTTATAGGTGTTTTCCAGTTCTTTGAGTTTATTACTTAGCTCTGTGTTTGTTAAAGCAAATTGTTTTAAAGCAATAAAGGCTCTCATAATAGAAATATTTACATCAACAGCTTTGTCGCTATTTAAAATGCCACTTAACATGGCTACGCCTTGTTCGGTAAATGCATATGGTGTAACAGGGCTATACTTGATGCTCTTTGAGAGGTTATCACAAATTGTGATAACCTCTTGCCATTCTATTTTCGTTAACTGAAACATAAAATCAGTCGGGAACCTATTCATATTTCTCTTAACAGATTGTTTCAATGTTCTTGTTTCGGTTTCATACAGTTCTGCTAGATCAAAATCCAACATTACTTTTTGTCCTCTTACCTCATAAATTTTTGTTTGAATAACTTGTAATTGCATCTCTCTATAAATTATCACGCCATGGCGTGAGTTTCTCTCAAAACAAAAGTAATTTATTTTATAGCTAGCGTCTGCTACAATTTGTAGCATTATAGATTTTTCCAAAAACAAAAAACCCCGATAGAAATATCGGGGTTTTAATTTATATTTTAAAAATAAATCGTCTTCTCAACTAACAGTGCGTTGGCTGAGCGGAGTCGAAGCCTAAGCTTCTTCTTCGATTTCTTCTTTACTTGCCATTAAACGCTCGTACTCTTCTTTACTACCAACCACGATTTTCTCGTATTGACGTAAACCTGTACCTGCTGGTATTAAGTGACCAACAATAACGTTTTCTTTTAAGCCTTGTAATGTGTCTATTTTTCCGTTTACTGCTGCTTCGTTCAATACTTTGGTTGTTTCCTGGAACGATGCCGCAGAAATCCAACTCTTAGTTTGTAACGATGCACGAGTAATACCCTGTAAAATTGGAGTTGCTGTTGCAGGAACCGCATCACGTGCTTCCACTAATTTTAAATCTTTACGACGTAAAACTGAGTTCTCATCACGTAACTTGCGAGTCGTTACAATTTGTCCACGTTTCAAGTTTTCAGAATCACCTGGCTCAACAACTACTTTTTTACCATATAACTCATCGTTCTCAGTCATGAAATCAATTTTGTTGATTAACTGTAACTCTAAGAACGTCGTATCACCTGGATCTTCAATTTGAACTTTACGCATCATCTGACGAACGATCGTTTCGAAATGCTTATCATTCAATTTTTGTCCTTGTAAACGGTAAACCTCTTGAATCTCATTTACTAAGTATTCTTGAACAGCTGTAGGGCCTTTGATTGATAAAATATCACCAGGAGAAGTTGCTCCGTCAGATAATTGCTCACCTGCACGTACAAAATCATTTTCCTGTACTAAGATATGTTTAGACAAAGACACTAAGTAACGGTGTTGTTCACCAGTTTTAGCTTCTACAACTACTTCGCGATTACCACGTTTAATTTTACCAAATGTAACAATACCATCAATTTCAGAAACAACTGCTGGATTACTTGGGTTACGAGCTTCAAATAACTCAGTAACACGTGGTAAACCACCCGTAATATCTCCTGTTTTACCAGTTACACGAGGAATCTTAACCAAAATTTGTCCTGGTTCAATTTTAGATCCTTCGTTCACAATAATGTGAGCTGTTACCGGTAAATTGTATGTTTTTAAAGGCTCGCCTTTTTTGTCCACAATTCTCATCAATGGAGATAATGTTTTATCTCTACTTTCGATAATTACTTTCTCACGGAAACCAGTTTGTTCATCAGATTCTTCACGGTAAGTTACATTTTCTTTAATTGATTCGTACTCTACAGTACCACCAAATTCAGAAACGATAACCGCGTTATATGGATCCCAATCACAGATCATTTCGCCTTTTTTAACTTTAGCGCCTGCTTTGATGTATAGTTGAGAACCGTAAGGAATAGTTCCTGTAGTTAACGTAATACCTGTATTCAAATCAACGATTCTAATTTCAGTTGTACGCCCAATAACTACATTCGCTTTTGTTCCATCTTGATTAATACGTTCTACAGTACGTAATTCATCGATTTCAGCAACACCATCGTATTTAGCAACATAGCTAGAAGACGCTGCTGTGTTAGATGCTGTACCCCCAACGTGGAATGTACGTAATGTTAACTGTGTACCTGGCTCACCAATTGATTGTGCTGCAATAACACCTACAGCTTCACCTAACTGAACCTGACGGCCATTAGCTAAGTTACGTCCATAACATTTAGAACATACACCCAATTTAGATTCGCAAGTTAATACTGAACGAATTTCAACACTTTCAATTGGAGATGATTCAATGACATCAGATACATCTTCAGTGATCATTTCACCACCAGTAACAATTAAGTCACCTGTTGTTGGATGATACACATCATTTAACGCAATACGACCTAAAATACGATCACGTAATGTTTCAACCACATCATCATTGTTTTTCAATGCTGTTGCTGTTAATCCACGTAAAGTACCACAATCTTCTTCATTAATGATTACATCTTGTGCAACGTCAACCAAACGACGCGTTAAGTAACCAGCATCTGCTGTTTTTAACGCCGTATCCGCTAAACCTTTACGAGCACCGTGAGTAGAAATAAAGTATTCTAAGATCGATAAACCTTCACGGAAGTTAGATAATACAGGATTCTCAATAATGGAAGCCGTAGTATCACCCGCTTTTTGAGGCTTAGCCATCAAACCACGCATACCGCTCAACTGTTTAATTTGTTCTTTAGATCCACGAGCTCCTGAATCAAGCATCATATAAACTGGATTAAATCCTTGTCTGTCTGAGCTTAAATTATCCATTACCTTTTTGGTAACTTTAGAGTTAGTGTGTGTCCAGATATCAATGATTTGGTTGTAACGCTCGTTGTTGGTAATGAAACCCATTGAGTAGTTATTTACAACCTCATCTACTTGTGCACGAGATTCTTTAATGATTTTAAATTTCTCTTCAGGCGTTTGAATATCACCTAAGTTAAATGATAGACCACCTTTGAATGCCGTTTTAAATCCTATTTCTTTAATATCATCCAAGAACTTAGCTGTTTTAGCCATTCCTGTTTTCTTAACGATTAATCCGATGATATCACGTAACGATTTTTTAGTTAACAATTCGTTGATATAACCTACTTCGTGTGGCACTACCTGATTAAAGATAACACGACCCACAGTAGTATCAATGATTTTAGTTACTAAGTTTGTTCCTTCTAATGCATTGGTGATTTTGATTTTGATTTGAGCATGTAAATCAACTTGATTTTCATTCAAAGCAATAACCACTTCTTCAGCACTATAGAATGTTTTTCCTTCACCACGAACTAAATCGTTAGGTAAATTCTTTTTAGATTTAGTTAAATAATATAAACCTAAAACCATGTCTTGAGATGGAACCGCAACTGGCGCCCCATTTGAAGGATTTAAAATGTTGTGAGAAGCTAACATTAATACTTGTGCTTCTAATACTGCGGCGTGTCCTAATGGAACATGCACCGCCATTTGATCACCATCAAAATCGGCATTAAACGCAGTACACACTAATGGATGTAACTGAATTGCTTTTCCTTCAATTAATTTTGGTTGGAAAGCCTGAATACCTAATCTGTGCAATGTTGGTGCACGGTTTAACATTACAGGATGTCCTTTTAATACGTTTTCTAAAATATCCCAAACGATTGGCTCTTTTTTATCTACAATTTTTTTAGCAGATTTTACCGTTTTCACAATACCACGCTCAATCATTTTACGAATAATAAATGGCTTGAATAATTCAGCTGCCATTTCCTTTGGTAAACCACACTCATGTAGTTTTAATTCAGGTCCTACAACAATTACCGAACGAGCCGAGTAATCCACACGTTTACCTAATAAGTTTTGACGGAAACGTCCTTGCTTACCTTTTAATGAATCAGATAATGATTTTAATGCGCGGTTTGATTCAGTTTTAACAGCATTTGATTTACGAGAGTTATCAAATAATGAATCTACTGATTCTTGTAACATACGTTTTTCGTTACGTAAGATTACATCTGGTGCTTTAATTTCAATTAAACGCTTTAAACGGTTGTTACGAATAATAACACGACGGTATAGATCATTTAAATCAGAAGTTGCGAAACGTCCACCATCCAATGGAACTAACGGACGCAATTCTGGCGGAATAACTGGAACCGTTTTAATAATCATCCACTCAGGGCGATTATCAATATGAGATTGTGCCGAACGGAATGCTTCAATAACTTGTAAACGTTTTAATGCTTCGTTTTTACGTTGTTGAGATGTTTCTGTGTTTGCTTTGTGACGTAATTCATAAGATAATTCATCTAATTGTAAACGTGACAATAAATCTTGTAATGCTTCAGCACCCATTTTAGCAATAAACTTATGAGGATCTGAATCATCTAATAAATGATTATCTTTTGGTAAAGTGTCAACTAAATTCAAATACTCTTCTTCTGTTAAGAAATCTAAGTATTGAGTTCCGTTTTCAGCAGCTACACCAGCATTAATTACTACATAACGCTCGTAGTAAATAATCATGTCTAATTTTTTAGTTGGTAATCCTAATAAGTAACCAATTTTGTTTGGTAACGAACGGAAATACCAAATATGAGCAACAGGAACCACTAAATTAATGTGCCCCATACGCTCACGACGTACTTTCTTTTCTGTAACCTCTACACCACAACGGTCGCAGATAATACCCTTGTAACGAATACGCTTGTATTTACCACAGTGACATTCGTAATCTTTTACTGGTCCAAAAATACGCTCACAAAACAAACCATCTCTTTCTGGCTTGTAAGTACGGTAATTAATGGTTTCTGGTTTCAATACTTCACCACTACTACGTTGTAGAATAGTTTCTGGAGAAGCTAAACTAATAGTGATTTTTGAGAAGTTTGATTTTACTTTGTTATCTTTTCTTAAAGCCATTTTGTTGCTTTTTGGTTTTAGTGATAATAAAAATTCTTTGCTTATTCACTGGTGACTTCGACTACGCTCAGCCACCAGTGTTTAAAGTGTTTCTTAATCCAATGTTACATCTAACGCTAATCCACGTAATTCGTGCATTAATACATTAAATGATTCTGGTATACCTGGAGTAGGAATATTTTCGCCTTTTACAATTGCTTCATAAGCTTTTGCACGACCCATCACGTCATCCGACTTGATAGTTAATAATTCCTGTAATACGTTAGCAGCACCATAAGCTTCTAATGCCCAAACCTCCATCTCACCAAAACGCTGACCACCAAATTGTGCTTTACCACCTAAAGGTTGTTGAGTAATTAATGAATATGGTCCGATTGAACGAGCATGCATCTTATCATGTAATGTCGGCGAGTTTGGCTCGGACCAGATCCATTGGTGTGGCTGGATCGGTCGTGTCGAGCAGGGTCAGCAAGGCGAAATCCGGCGTGGTGCGGTGGTTGGGCATGCCCGTTATGCACACGACCTGACCGGAATACTGCGCCAGCGTCTTTTCCAAAATCGCGGTGGGCAGTGTATTGGCAATGACAACGTTTTTCCAGTCAACCGTCTGATTGACAGGTGCCAATTCAACAGTATTGCCTACGTATAGCCAAACGTCGAAGTGATATTTGGTGGTTTCGTTGATGGATTTCCCCTCCCGAAACTGCACATCGACCGCCGTAATAGACGGGAACAGTTGCGGCAGCAGGTAAAAGAACGCCGGGTCGGCCATCAGTTCATCGTCCATCCGAACGCGCCGGTCAACCGTGCGTTTAAAATCGGCCACAGTCTGTTTGTTCGACGAGCGCGGCAACTGATCCTGCGCGTGGTGCATAGCCTGCAACTGGCGGCTCTGCATGTCGCCCACAAAAACGCAACCCCCCGGAGCCGTGGCCAAAACGGCCTGCTCGATGGCCCGGAGCAGATACCGCCCGTCGGGAAAGTACTGCGCCACGCTGTGAATCAGCACCAGATCGAGCGACTCTGTTGCTACCAGCGAATAATCGTCGGCGGTGGCGGTTTTGGCCGTCACGTGTGCCCACCGGTCGGGTTGTGCGGCCAACTTCTGGTTCAGGTTGTCGATAGCCGGTTGGGCGTAGTCGGTAGC
>JANYGR010000219.1 GCA_025359355.1 Bacteroidota bacterium
AAGGATTAGGAAAAATAGATAGGCTATTTTCATCTTCTAATAATTGTTCAATACCTGTAGTTTGCGTTACACTTACATCATCAATCCGAAAGCAGGTAGCATTTTATGGATTGATGATGTAAGTGTAACGCAAACTACAGGTATTGAACAATTATTAGAAGATGAAAATAGCCTATCTATTTTTCCTAATCCTTCTAATGGTGTCTTCTCTATTAATCAACAAGCTAATTTCAATAAACCACAAACCATCGAAATTTATAATTTGCTTGGCGATAAAATATATACATCGACCACTAACAAAACGAAAGTCAATAACATCAATATATCCGATTCACCTAAAGGAATCTATTTCGTAAAATTAATTGATGGAGAAAAAACAAGTACTAAAAAAATTATTGTTCAATAGTATTAATATTAAACGATTTAATCCTAAAATAAAATCCCCATCAAGTATCTTGATGGGGATTTTTATATAGCATTTATTTGAGTCGAATGAACTATGGTCTTGGGAACATCTTATCTAATAAGGTATCGCGGAATTTACGTGGTAATAGTTTGCTTAAAATTACTAAACTATTCACATCGCCAGAAGGAACAATTAAATATTTTTTATGTCCTTGAGCTTGGTTTAAAATTTTAGCTGCAACAACTTCAGCCTTCATCGTTTTACGAGGCGAACCTGTTTTCATCCACTCTGGAGAGTTTTTAACTTCTTCGTGAAACTGCGGTGTATCCATATCGCCAGGCGTAGCAGTATATACATTAATGCCTTTGCTTAATAATTCGCGACGAAGAGATTCGCCAAAATTAATAATACCAGCTTTAGCAGCACAATACATTGAATAGCCTGCTGCACCCATTAATCCAAAGCCAGAAGAAATCATTAAAACTTTTGATCCTGATTTTAATAAAGGTAAAAATATATGAGCTGATAAAATAGTTCCCCATAAATCCACTTCTAAATCTTGTTTCATTTCTGCACCACTCGTGTAATCAGAAACTAATTTAGTTGTTACACTTCCAGCATTTAATACTAAGTAATCGATGTTTGTAAACTCTGCTTTTACTTGATTGGCCGCTTCTTTTAAGCCCGCTTCATTGGTAATATCACAAGATATGCCTTTAGCTGTAACGCCCATTGCCTTTAAAGATTCAACGGCTTTATTAATTTTTTCTTGATTACGTGCCATTATAACTACGTTATAACCTTGCTTACCCAAGTTTTGAGCCAATGCTAATCCTAGTCCTGATGAGCCTCCTGTAACTAATGCTGTTTTTTTCATGTGTTGATATTATGGTTTTATTTTAATAAAAAATCAAATTTTTCTGCTGCTTTGATAATAACGTCAGCTGCTTTTTGTAATTGTTCGTGCGTATGTTCTGATGTGATAAACATTCTGATACGAGCTTCGTTACGCGGTACCGCAGGAAACTGAATGATACTTGTATCTAAGCCAGCACGTTGTAAAAAATCGTTTAACCCTAAAGTTTTACTTTCTGCTCCAAAATGAACAATCACAACCCATGCATCACCTTCGCTTAATTTTACTTTTCCGTCTAATAAACCTCTGAAAAAAGTAGCGTTTGATTTTAAGCGCTTTCTTCTTTCGTCGCCTAATGGTCCATTCGCTAATTCAATTACTTTCACCATTCCGCCTGTAACAGCAGGGTCTAAAGCGCAAGAGAACATACGGCATCTTGCATACCAGTTCATGTATTTAATAATTTCTTTTTTTGCATACACTGCACCACCAACACCACCAAAGGCTTTACTAAATGTCATTACGTATAAATCAACATCAGCTAAAACGCCTTGTTGTTCGCATACGCCGCGTCCGTTATCACCAGCTACTAAAGCCGAGTGAGCTTCGTCAACTAAAGTAAAGGCGCCATATTGTTTAGCTAATCTTACTACTTCTTTTAAATTTCCGTAATCGCCATCTCCACTATAAATTCCTTCTACACAAATTAATACACGGGTAAAATCGTCGCATTTTTCTTTTAATAATTCTTCTAAATGTGCCATATCATTATGTCTGAAGAACGACATGTCACCACCAGATAATTTAGCACCTTCTACAATTGACATGTGAGAATTAGCATCCATTATTACTTGATGGCCTGGTTTAATAAATGCAGAGATAGCACCTAAATTTACACTGTAACCAGCAGTAAATAAGGAAACACCACGATCTGGTAAATCAAAAAACTTTTCTAAAGCTTGCTCTAATTGTTTATGGATTGTGTAAGTTCCGCTAATAACAGGCGAACTAGAAGCTCCCAAACCATATTTAGCCACAGCATCTTGAGCTGCTTTTATAACATCAGGATGATAACTTAATCCTAAATAATTATAACTTGATAAATTAACGACGTGAACAATTTCTCCGTTTTCGCGCTCCAAATCTGTTTCAGTCGTTTGTGTACCTGAACGAGCAGCCTCAAACGTGTACATTTTTTTTTCATTTAATGTATCTACATATTCAGAAAATAATTCCATTTCTTCTAAATCTGCCGACATGTTCATCATAAACATATCGTATGTATAACTCGAAAAATTTTCTCTAACGTGTTTCACTAAGCTTTCATCAAGAGTATTTGCCATAAGTAGTTGATTTTTATATGTTAGTATAATTTAAAAATCCAACGTTGTTAGTTGGATTTTTAAATTTTGTATTATGCTGTTTTTAATTTCTTTTTTTGTGATCTGGTATAGATTTCCATTAAGTTATCGAAGAAGCTTGTTCCTTTATCAACCGTGATAATCTGTCCGCTAATGGTATCGCAATAGCCAGAACATAAACCTACAATAGCTTCTGCTAATTCGATTGGTTCAATCCAGTAATTGTCGGGTACATATTTAGCAGCAAATTCAACTAAATCTTTTCCAAATGTATTTTCAAATAATTTAGTTTTAATAGCACGAGAACGAACGGCATTAATAACCACGCCGTGCTTACGTAAACGGTAATTGATGTATTTTACAAATACTTCCATCACTGTTTTTGAAGCTGCTACATAATCGTAACCTATCGAATAGTTTACTGGACCTGTAGAAGAAACGCCCATAATGTATTTAGGGTATTTACCAAATGTATTAAAGATCTCCTTAGTATAAGATACCATCGGGAAACTTGAATACGAAATACTTTGCTTCAATCCTTTTAAGGTATAATCTTCAAAAGCATTAATTACCATGGCTCCCGATACATTACTGATAAAAATATCAATGCCTGTAAAACCTTGTGATTTTAATTCTTGTAATAATGCTTTTGTGTCTTCGTTTTTAGAAACGTCGGCATTTAAATAAATAGGTTTAAGTGCTTTTTTCTCTGCAAATGCAGCATTGATAGCCGCTTCATCATGGTCGCCCCAATTATAGGTTAATACACATTGTGCCCCTCTTTTACCAAAAGACAAGCCTGTTTCTAAACCTATACCTCTTGTGCCACCTGTGATAAGCACTACTTTGCCTGTAAAATCTAAAAAAGAATCAGTCATCGTATTAATTACTTAGCGTTTGCTACAAATTTATCAACTAAACCAGCGATATTTTTGATGTCAGATAATTCAGTACGAGGTATTTTTACTTTTAATTCACGCATAGATCCAGATACGATTTCAACGATATCTAAGCTATTAGCGCCATAATCCATAAACGTTTTTTGTTCTTCGATTTTTTCAGTAATACCTGGTACAGATTTCACTAAGTGCTTTTCAATAACGGCTAAAATTTCTTGTCTTTCCATTTTAAATAATTGTATTGTTTTGGTTAATTTTTATTAAGGGAGCAAATTTAATAAATTTTACATAATAACCTTGATAGATTAAAAAAATATATACTCTCTAATTTTTAGTTATAAACAGTTTTACCCTTTGATTGTTTAATTATATGAGTACAAATTAGCTAGAATTAATAATTTTATTATTTTTGCTCTCTTATTTTGTAGTTAAAATTTATATCTTGATTACAAATTAACTCTAAAAACGATGGATTTTTTTAAAAATCATAGCCTTGTAACCTTAACCGCCGATGAAGCGGGTATTGTTACCATGCAAATGAAGGATGTGAAAGGTAAAAATGGCTTAACTCCCCATTTTATAGAAGAGTTAATTGCCTGCATTACAGAGGTAAAAAACAATGAAACCTTTAAGGTTCTTATTATGATGGGCACTACTGATGTTTTTAATTCAGGGGCTGATTTAGATACGTTAGTTAAGCTTTGTAAAAAAGAAATTAAGCCGGTAGATATTATATTATCAAAAATGATGTTAGATATTCCCATCCCTGTTATTGCAGCAATGGAAGGACATGCTATTGGCGGCGGATTAGCTTTAGGTTTATGTGGAGACATCGCTATTTTGGCCGAAGAAAGTCGCTATGGTTGCTCATTTATGAATATGGGTTTTACACCCGGCATGGGAATTACTAAATTAATGGAACATTACATGTCGCCAGCTATTGCACAGGAAATGCAGTACACAGGCATGTTTTATCAAGGCCGACACTTAATAGGAAAAACAAACTTCAATTATATATTACCAAAAGCGGAAGTGTTGGACAAAGCACAGCAATTAGCGGAAGCCATGTCGGATAAGCCACGTAAGGCATTATCGGTATTGAAAAGATACCAAAGCATGACGCGTCGTAAAACCTTTGAAGAAACTTATAGCATTGAAACTATGATGCATGAGCTTACTTTTGATCAAACAGAAATATTAAAAACTATACAAGAAAATTATGTCAAATATTAGTAAACAACGCGTGGTTTTAGTAACCGGCGGTAGCAAAGGAATAGGAAAAGAAATAGCAATGCAATTTGCCAAGCACGGCGATCAGGTAGTTATTACTTACGGTTGGGGAAGTATCGAAGAAGAAGATATCATTGCAGAGTTTACGTCTAAAGGGTTACCTGCACCATACATCCGTCAATCAGATGTTATTAATAATGATGATACGAAAGAATTATTAGAAGATATTAAAGCGCGTTTTGGTCGTTTAGATGTATTTATTTCTAATGTGTCTTTTGCGAATTTGGTGAAAAGTCTTGATGATTATAACGAAGGTTCTTTGCTAAAGAGCATTGAATACAGCTGTTGGCCAATGGTGGAATACACTCGCCAAATGAAAGCCGTTATTGGAGAATATCCAAAATACGTGATTGCTTTATCATCTCACGGGCCAGATAGATTTCATAAAAATTATGATTTTGCAGCGGCTACTAAAGCATTAAATGAGGTGTTAGTAAAATACTTGACGTATCATTTTTATGAAGAAGAAGTTATTTTTAATGTCTTAAGAACACGTCCTGTATTAACCGATTCTTTATTATCAACACTTGGCGATGAGTGGAAAGAGTTTATTGCAAAATATGATATTCCAGGGACTCACATTGAATTAGAAGAATTTGCTCAATTAGCATACATGATGTGTAGTGGCCTAATGGACGGCATTAGAGGACAAACCATTATTGCTGATAAAGGTTATGATTTTGCTGAAGGCTTACAGCGTTTATATATGGATCAAGAAGAATTAGGATTGTAGTAAATATAATTCTACAAAAAAACAAAAAGTCCCTTAACTATTTAGTTAAGGGACTTTTTTATTGGAATGATAATGACTGAGAGTGATTAGTTCTTAATCATTTTTTTATATAGTACATGAGCGTTGATTTTCACTTTTACAA
>JANYGR010000144.1 GCA_025359355.1 Bacteroidota bacterium
TTAAATGAATTTTTTATTTTTCTATCTTTTTCCTTAGATGAAAAAGAAACAAAAAATCAAGTCAAAAATATGCTCTACGCTCCTCACGGAATTCTACAATTTTTACGTTCCGCAAGTGCTACACTAAAATCTTGAATTCTCATTTCACCGCCACTCTGCTGGCATTTTTGACAATCCTTCGCTCCTGTTCTATTCAATATTTTCTTGAAATCTCATCTATATTTTAATAGAATTAAATTGCATTAAAACAACGCACACCTTGGTAATAGTGCGGTAGGTTTTGCTAAATCGGTGCGAAATCCTAGTTTTTCTGGCGGAGCAGAAGCGTAGAACGTGTGAAGAAAAACGGATTTGGCGATTTAGCTTGACTTTTTTTGTTACTTTTTTTCGTCAAGGAAAAAAATGTAAAAAAGATAATTAAGTTTATTCGTAAACCCTATTTGATATAGTTGAATAAATACTTAAAACTCTCACCTTAAAATCCCAAAAAATTAACCTATCTTTACCCGCGGTTCAATAAAATCGCTATGTCAGTCAATACTAAATACATCTTTGTTACCGGTGGTGTAACATCTTCTCTCGGAAAAGGAATTATCGCAGCATCTTTAGCTAAATTGCTTCAAGCAAGAGGCTTTACGGTGACTATTCAAAAATTAGATCCCTATATCAACATCGATCCAGGGACTTTAAATCCTTATGAACACGGCGAATGCTATGTAACTGAAGATGGTGCTGAAACCGACTTAGATTTAGGGCATTACGAGCGTTTTTTAAATGTGCCTACGTCTCAGGCTAATAATGTTACTACTGGTCGTATTTACCAATCTGTGATTGAAAAAGAGCGTAAAGGTGAGTTTTTAGGCAAAACCGTTCAAGTTATTCCTCATATTACTGATGAAATAAAAAATAGAATTAAGTTATTAGGAAAAACAGGGCAGTTTCAATTTGTAATTACCGAAATTGGGGGAACTGTGGGCGATATCGAATCTCTACCTTATATTGAAGCTGTTCGTCAATTGAAATGGGAATTAGGCGAAGACTGTACGGTTATACATTTAACCTTATTGCCTTATTTAGCAACATCTGGCGAATTAAAAACCAAACCAACTCAACACTCCGTTAAATTATTATTAGAATATGGAGTTCAGCCAGATATATTAGTATGCCGTTCGGAATATGAAATAAATTCAGACATCAGACGTAAAATTGCCTTATTCTGTAATGTCTCTCCTGATGCGGTTATTGAAGCCTTAGATGCACCAACCATTTATGAAGTTCCATTATTAATGGAAAAAGAAAAATTGGATGAAATCGTTTTGAAAAAATTAAATGTGACTACTCCAACAGAAGTTCATTTAGAAAAATGGAAAAACTTTTTAAATAAATTTTATAACCCTACTAAGGAAGTAACCATTGGCTTAGTTGGTAAATACGTTGAGTTAAAAGAATCGTACAAATCTATTGCTGAAGCCTTTATACATGCAGGCGCTGTAAACGATTGTAAAGTAACTGTAGAGTGGATACATAGCGAAAGTTTAACAGACGAAAACGTAAAAGAAAAACTTAAAAACGTAAAAGGTGTATTGGTAGCGCCAGGCTTTGGAAACAGAGGCATTGAAGGAAAAATATCTGCTATTAAATATGCGCGCGAAAACAAGGTTCCTTTTTTAGGAATTTGTTTAGGTATGCAATGCTCGGTTATTGAATTTGCCCGCCACGTACTAGGACTTAAAGATGCACATAGCCGCGAAATGAATCCTGCTACCTCTGCGCCTGTGATTGATTTATTGGAAGCTCAAAAAAACATTTCTCACATGGGAGGCACCATGCGTTTAGGTTCTTATCCTTGCCGAATTGTAGAAGGAACCTTAGCGCACAAAATATATGGTAAAACCGATATTAATGAGCGCCACCGCCATCGTTATGAATTTAATAACGAGTACACCAAATTATTTAAGGATGCAGGCATGGTATTATCGGGCTTAAACCCTGATGCCGAATTAGCGGAGATTGTAGAAATACCAACGCATCCCTTTTTTATTGGCGTACAATTTCATCCCGAATACAAGAGTACTGTAGAAAACCCACATCCTTTATTTGTGAGTTTTGTAAAGGCTTGTTTGGGTTAGTATTTTTTACTTCAGTTTAATTGTATTATTAAGATTGAGCTTAATAAGCATTTGCGAAACGATGCTTTTGCAAATTCTTATACTTCTGCGTTATGTCGCAGCATTACAAATGCAGCGAAGCGGATGTTATTCTTTCCATTCATAGTGATATTCTCCATTCAGCTCTTTCACTTTACCTTGTCGTACAATTTTAAGTCTAACATTTTCTATGTTTGTATACTTACAGTTATATAAAAAACTTTTTGAACCAATAGACCATAATGGGTCACAAGCTTTTATACCCAATATTTCTTTTCTTTGAATAGTAACAAGCTTGTCATTTTTGTCTAATACTGTTATAGTTTCTTTGTCAAAGTTTTTTACAATACCTTGTACTTTGTTCTTATTTGAGAGTTTTAAGTCAATTGGTTCTAAAACTTTTTTGAATATCCGTAATTATACCTAAAATGATTATATTAGCGGTATGACATTATTAGAGTTTAGCAAAAGATTTCCAACTGAGAAAAGTTGTCGTTTACATTTTAAATCTGTTAGAGATAAGCAAGGTGTAAGCTGTA
>JANYGR010000155.1 GCA_025359355.1 Bacteroidota bacterium
TTTACAACCAGAAAAAGCAAATTTCATTCAGAACGTTAATTTCATAGACTCACAGTAAGACATTTGAGTAATGCGCAATATTACTGATGAAAATGAGCGATCATTGCGGTTATTTGGTTTAAATTTAGTAGTTTCGTTACTCTTTATGATTTTACAATGAAATATAGACAGTTATTTTTAGTGAGTTTTTTGTTTCTTTTTGCTTCAACGGTTGTTTTAGCTCAAAGAAAACACCCTTTATTAATTCCCTGTAAGCAAAAACTTGGCTTTAAGCATTTTATTACTAAAACACCCTGGCGCGTTCAATTAGCTTGGAATTTAGTGGATGATGATGGAAAGCCTTTTAATAATTTGTTTGATGTAAAGAATAGTTGGAACTTCCCTCCTTACCCAACTAAAATAGCCGTTGAAAAAGAATTAAACAACAACTGGAATTTAGAATTAGCATTTGCTTATAATAATTATAAAAGCGGAAAAATCATAAACGGGGATGTTTTAACGTCCGATAAATCATTTTTTTCAATTGACTTAAACGCTAAATATATTTTAACTAAAAAGTATTTAGTTGAACCATTTTTATTTGCCGGCTTTGGTTACACGCAGCGTGCTACTAATAAATATAGTAATGCTGCTACTTTTAACTTGGGTTTGGGCGCTACGATATGGATCTTGGATAATCAATTGGGTATTAACCTTCAGGGTTCTGGAAAGTTTGGCTTGCAATCACCTATAATTTCTACAGGTTCAAATTATTTGCAGCACTCCATAGGAGTAGTTTATAAATTTTCAGGAAACAACAAACGCTTAAAAGCAGCTAGAATTAGCCTTAAGCGTATTTATATGAAATAACGTATCATTTCTTTAAAGCTTAAAACAATAATATATGAAGTATTTGATTTTTACCCTTAGCACTTTTTTAATTGCAAGCACTGGAATGTTTGCACAGACTGTATATAGCGATGATCAGGTAATTAAACTTTCTGATTATATTTACGAATTAGAACACAAGGATTCTGCTTTAAAAGCAGAGATGGCCTCTATCGACCAATCCATGTTGTCGTTAGAAAATGAGCCAGCAACGCCTGAGTTTGTGAGTGTTTGTGGTAAAATTACAGGACTTAATAAAAATCAATTCCCAATCACAGATATTAATTTGCAACTCGTAAAAGAGAATGGAGAGGTGGTAACGCAAAAAACCGCTAACAATGGGCATTTTATGTTTCCCAACATTAAGGCAACAGAAAACTACACGTTTAAACTTGATGAGGTCGAGACAAAAATAATTAAAGCCGATAAGATTATTATATCTGATTGTAATGGAAAAACAATAAGCACTATTTCTAAAAATGCTTCAGGTTTTTTTGAGTACAAAGCATTAGATGCTGATAAGGTGCAGTTAAATACAGTGGATGGAGATTTGAATCCGGTAATGAAGCTTAAAAAACTAAAAGAAAATTATAAAAAAACACAAGAAGATTTAGCAATTGCTAAAGCGTGTAAAAGCAACTACGATGCGTTGAAAGAAGAGTATGATGAGGTTTTAAAAAATTACAATGATTTAAAATTAGCAAAGTCTAAATTACCATCAACAGACACGGACGAAAATTTAAAAAATCCGACACAGCTAAAAAAGTATTTGAAAAACATACAGTTTAAAACCAATGATGCTAATTTAGATGATGTAGCCAAACAGTCTTTAGACAATGCGGTTATGCAGCTGAATAAATTTAAAACCATTAAATTTAAAATTGAAGGATATGCTGATAATATGGGTACCGACTCTATTAACAAGATTATTTCATTGGAGCGCGCGAATGTGGTAAAAAGCTATTTAGTTTCAAAAGGAGTAAAAGAAGCTCGTTTAAAATCGGAAGGATTAGGTTCTGCATTTCCTATTGCCACTAACGAAACCAAAGATGGTAAAGCACAAAACCGTCGCGTAGAAATTAAAGCTGTTAAATAATAAGTTAGTGTATGTCGTCATGCTGAACTTGTTTCAGCATCTCACGAGACCCTGAAACAAGTTCAGGGTGACGGAACATTGCCACACTGAGCTTTGTCACATTGAGGCTTCGACTCCGCTCAGCCTGACAATGTACTGTCACCCTGAGCACTGTCAGGCAAAGGTACAAAATGTCGAAGTAAGTTATACGAAAATATGGTAAAAATTTATTACCTAAGGGAGGTGATTTTAGGTATTGAATAAGTATTTTATAGTCATTGACGGTAACTTTATCATAAGCTAATTGATTTCTCTTTAAATTGCTATGCTTCTGTATAGCAAATAACGAAATTTATTGCTTTTAGATTAATTAAAGTAAACTAATTTTAATTAGTTTACTTTAAACAAATAATTACCTTTGAAAGAAAAAACATATCATGAAAAATATTTACATTTTATTTCTTTGTTCTTTATTCATAAATATTATGAAAGGACAAGTTTGTACACCAACAGTAATAGCAAGTAGTGCGAATATATGTAGCGGAGATAGTGTTATATTAAGTGCAAGTGGCGCAACCAACTATACTTGGATGCCTTCTGGAGAATTTACAAGTATAGTTAATGAAAAACCATTATCTACTACTATTTATACACTATTTGCATCAACAGGAGCATGTACTTCATCTACTACAATCCAAATTAATGTTAGTCCACTTCCATCTGTTGCCATTTCAGCGTTTAATAATTCTATCTGTGCTAGTAATTCAACCAGTTTAATAGCATCTGGAGCAACAAGTTATTCATGGTCTCCATCGATTAGCTTAAGCGATTCTGTCGGTCAAGTTGTTGGAGCATTTCCAAACACCACAACAACTTATACAGTTATTGGTGATAATAATGGATGTTATAGTTCTGCTAATGTAACGTTGTATGTTACTTCAAGTCCAGTTGTGAGTTTTTCTATCCAGGCTGACGCTATCCCTCATGTTTGGGATCTTTATCCAACATTTACAGGCGGTTTACCACCCAATACTTATACATACTTTTGGGATTGGGGTGATGGTAATAATTCAAATATACAATATCCTAGTCATACATATTCTGTAGCGGGTACATACAATATTGTCTTAAATGTTACAGATGCTAACGGTTGCAATGGAGTTTATTCTACAACCGCTAATTTATTTAAAACAACAAACAATAATCAAGTATCAACTATGATTCAAGTAAATGTCATCAATAATTTAACAACAGGAATACAAACTACACAAAACAACAACTTCATTAGTGTATTTCCTAATCCCGCCTCTGAAGAAGTGTATATTAATATGCCAACTTCCGAGAGAGAGCTTTTACTTGAGATATTTGATTTAAATGGCAAACTTGTTATGAATAAAAAAATTAATTTCAGCTCGTATATTGACGTTTCTTCTTTGAATAATGGTTTGTATACATTAACAATAAAAGCAGAAAATACCGTAGTAAATAAAAAGTTGACAATAGTTCGGTAATTTTAAGCTTTTACCTTTTTATATTGTTTTTTTAGTTTTTACTCCATGAATTTTATTTTAAGCAAATTTTACATTCATTAAAAATATTGATTCATTTATTGATTCGCTCAATAATATAGGGTACTTTATAACTTTACTTGTTTTTTGACGAGTATTAATATTTAGACTTTATAGCTTCCCTTTTGATTTAATCTCGGCAGGTAAGGGTCTTATTATATTTAACGACAACTTTATTGTATTTAATTAACCATTGAATAAGATAGTTGTTCAAAAAAATCTTATGTTTGGGTTTAATAGTATTTTATCAATAGATTATGAAAATCACTAAGCAAACTAAATACCTTACTACTAAAAACTATCAGGAGTTATTTAATAAGCTTATAAAAGATACAACTAAAGGGCTCAGAGTTCAAAAAAACGGGAAGCGAATTCGATCGTCTACAACAGATGGTTATATTTTTACTCAAAAACTACTTAATGAATATGTTGAGCAAACAAAAAACGAATTAAGAATTTATTTAGTTAATAATCTAACAACTAAAGAAAAAGAACAAGCAAAAAAATATTATAAAAAATTCTTTTCTGAGTTTACAGACTTTCTTTATTACGAGAAGGATTTTTACGATAACTATGTGGGCTCAGTAGTAAAGGGAATCAGAACGTTTTTTAATTACTTAAAAATTGAACATAGTTTAAATATTGGAGAATATCACAAACTTTTTTATGTACCTACCGAAGAGATACCAATAGTTGTTTTAAGCCCTGAACAATTAAACTATTTAATTTCAGATATTGAATTAGAAGAGCGATTACCCGATAGTCTAAAAGTAATTAAAGATGTGTTTGTGTTTGGTAGTACTGTAGCACTTAGATTTTCTGATTTAATGGGACTGAAAAATGAGAATTTGTTATTTTACAATGATACATATCATTTAAAAGTAACTTCTTTAAAAACAAGCACCAATACAACCATTAAATTACCAAAATACGCAGTAGAAATCCTTAAAAAGTATCACAAAAAGCAAAAAACACTTATACCAACTTTTAGTAAAAGTTATTTAAATAAGAGTTTTAAAAAACTCGCTACTTATTTAGAATTTAAAGAGGTTTTGATAAAAGAGAGGACTAAACGTGGGGTAAAATATCCAATTTACAAAAATAAAGCTAAAAGACAACATTATACTCTTGCAGACCATATTACGACCCACACAATGAGAAGAACTGCTATAACTTATATGTTACGTTTAGGAATGCCAGAACATGCCGTTAGAAAAATTAGTGGACACTCAGCCAATAGCAAAGAATTTTTTAGATACATTGAATTAGCACAATTATTTATAGATGAACATACAGATAAAGTGTTCGAGAAAATAACCCAAAGTAAACCCTCAAATCGAGAATTTTAAGCCTTTAAAAAAGCTTTTTTTATACATTTTTAATAAAAAACAAGCTAATAACTATCTCATTTTAAGTAATAACTACTATCCATTCGAGACTGTAAACCAAAATCGCTCTTTCGC
>JANYGR010000164.1 GCA_025359355.1 Bacteroidota bacterium
AGTCTCAAAGCGCTCATCTATTTACTAATTGAGTCTCTTCAAAACATTGAGCGTTATAGTGCTCATATAACCTCTTCAGATGATTTTGCGTTTGTGTATAGTGACGGTCGTTTTTTTTACATCATTACTCAAAACACCATTCTTAATGATAAAGTTGAGGAATTAACGACGCGCTTAAATGCTATTTCCACTAAAAATAAAACAGAGTTAGATGAATCTTATATAACGGTACTCTCGTCCGAATCACGAACCGAAAAAGGTGGTGGCTTGGGATTAATTGATATTGCTCGTAAAAGCAGAAATACATTGTTTTATTCTTTTGATAAAATATCAGAACACTACTCAACTTATAATTTAGGATTTTCAATTCCGATTGATAAAAACGACACCGAAAGTGTTGCCGATATTACTGAAACCGAAGTGATTTTAAAGTTACTAAAAACCAATTTCAACACTAATAAAAGCACCTTGTTTTATGGTGGTGATTTTTCGAACAGTTTTATTAAAGCCTTAATAGATCTGCTTAAAACAACTAAAATAAACGAAGCAAATAGCATTAATAAAAAAACACATCATCTTTTAATTGAATTAATTCAAAACGTAAAACGACACGCCTTTGGCATTAACAACGACAATACCAAACAACTCACTCTTGAATGGAAAGAAAAGGGATTAGAAATAAGTACGTATAATTTATTAAAAGAAGGTGATGCCAAAAAAATTGGGGATAAAATAGAACTGTTAAACACAGCTAATAAAGACGAATTAAAGGAAATAAGTAAAAAGCAATTAACAGATTTTACGCAATCAGATGGATTAGGACTTATCGATATTGTTTCACTTATTTTTCCTAAAAAAATACAATATCAAATCCTAAAAAAAGATAACTTTATATCAGAATTAATTCTAACCATACACGTTAATTATGAATCATAACTCTTTACTTATTGATGCCAAAGAGGATACGCCAATGGTTAGATTGGAAACAAAAAATGGCAAAAATTTAATTCTGATTCAAGGAGTTTCTATGCCCGAAAATGCTTTTGATTTTTACACGCCTTTGTTTGAATCAATCTTTAATTTTTTCAAATCTTTTTCAAACACAACACTCGAAATAAACTTAGAGTATATGAACTCTATGTCTAATAAGCAGATTTTAAAGCTCATTTGGAGTGTTTCTGAAAAATCGTCTGATGTAAACGTAATATGGAAATATGCAATAAACGATGAGCTTATTAAATTAAAGGGAGAAGAAATTAAAAGTGTTTTCCCAACAGTTAATATTGTTTTAGAAGCTTATTAAATCTTAAACCCTACTACCAATACATCATCTGTTTGCTCTCGATCACCTTTCCAGTTTGTAAATTCTTTGCTTAGCACATCGCTTGTTTCCGAAAAACTAGATGCTTCGGAAACCTTGGTCAACAAGCTTTCCATGCGATTCAAATTATATTTTTCAATTTTATCTGTTCGTTTTCCAAACTGATCGCAATAACCATCACTCATCAAATACACACAGTCCCCTTGTTTAATAGGAATAGATTGATCCTTTAAGTCTTGTTCATTAATCGCTATTCCAATGGTTTTAGCAGTTACCTGATGATGCGAAAGTTTTCCGCTTGAGTATAAATATGGGCCATTAGTGATACCCGAAAACAATAATTCACTTGCTCCATCTTTAATACTCACTACTGTAATATCAATCCCGTATTCTATTTGCTGTTGATTTGAAAACGCAGCCGTAATCGCTTTATTTAATTCTAACAAAATATTGCTTGGCAATGTTTGTCCTTGTACAACAACAATTTCTTCTAAAACAGTATGACCCAACATGGTTAATAATGCGCCAGGAACCCCATGACCTGTGCAATCAGCAACAGCAATTATTTTATGTCCGTTCTTGTACCCAAACCAATAAAAATCGCCCGACAACATATCTTTTGGTTGATTATAGATAAATGCATTTGAAAATAATTTTTGTAAGGAATTCTTTTCTTTGAAAAAACTCGTTTGAATAATCGACGCATAGCGAATGCTACTTAACAATCGAGTGTTTATTTTCGAGATCTCTTTGTTTTTTTCATTAAGCTCTTTATTATGTTTTTTCTTTTCGCGCAAAAAAACCATCAACAGCACCAAGGCTGCAATGGCGCATATAGCAAACAACAGCAACGATGTAAGCATTTTTTTAAAATTTCCAATCTCCTTTTTTTGTGTTTCAATAAGTATTTCCTTTGCGTGTAATTGATGTTCGGCATTAGTAATTTGAGCTACTAACAAATGATAATTGTCGCTAGACGGATCAATTAATGCTAACTCTTTTTTAAATTGCTCTATCTCATTTTTTAGGTCTTCAATCTTTACTAAAGAATCTTTAACGATGTAGTGTATCGTGGATTGTATTGATTTTCCTAGTCTTGTAGCAACCGAGTCGTTTCTTAAAATAGTACTATACACATTGGAGCCTTCTGTTTTAATGTCTTTCAATTTAGTTACTGTAGCTACCGCAACTATTGGTTTTACAACATCTTGCTTAGATGAATTATTAATCATCACCGACTTTTCCATCAACACTTTATTTGATAACATCACATCGGTACTCGTTAATTTTTGTGATACTGTATTAAAAGTAAACATCAATATCCCTTGTTCTTTTACTGATAACTCTCCTAATTCGTTAACAGACTTATCATCTCTTTTTAAAATAAATGACGTAACAGGAAACGATGTTTTTTGTCCAGCATCTTCGCACTTTAATATAAATTGAATAGACGAATAACCCTCTCCTGATACCTCAATTACATACTCACCTTTTTTTGGAATAATAAACGAATATGCCCCAGTAATGCCCGTATACACCGAACTCTGAAAATTGGCACTTCTCATAGAAATTCTAATGCCACTAATAGGGCCTTCAAAACTCACATTCTTACTGGCTTTTCTCACCAACAACACTTTGTCTCCTAAAAAACCATACACGTTGCCCGAAAACGTTATGTTTTGAGAAAATAATTGTTGGCTTAAACAAAACACAAACAATAATCCAACGAATAACCGAACCCTTATCTTACTTGTTTTTAGCATTAAATATTTGCTTTAATTATTTGCAAATTACACCAATGTATCAATTCCTGCAAATGATTCCGAAAATATTATGAGTATGTATCATTTAAAATTATCTAATTCTTTGTTTATCTTTAGTCTTTCAAACAACAAACCGTATGTCGCACCTCACACAATTATTTACTAGCATTGGCGGGCAATTTGTAACACCCGAAGCTGAATTAATAGAAAAATTAAAACACATCAAAGCTTTTGTGTTTGATTGGGATGGCGTGTTCACAGATGCAAGCAAAGACAGCAATATGCAAAGTCGCTTTAATGAAGCCGATAGTATGGGCGCTAACTTATTGCGATTTTCTTATTATTTACAAAACAAAAAATTACCGATTACCGCTATTATTTCGGGAGAAAAAAACGCCGCCGCCTTTACACTTGTTGATAGAGAGCGCTTTCATGCATCCTACTCCAAATTTGCAAATAAATTAGAAGCAACAAATCATTTGTGCAAAACACATCACTTAGAGCCCAATGAAATTTGTTATGCATTTGATGATGTATTAGACTTAAGCTTAGCAGAACTTTGTGGCATTCGCATTTTTATTCCTCGAAAAACAAATCCGTTGTTTAACGATTTTGTATTGAAACATAAGTTGGCAGATTACGCTACTGGCAGCACTTGCGGACAATACGCGGTGCGCGAAGCAAGCGAATTATTAATGGGACTTATGGGTAATTTTGATAAAACCATTACCGAGCGCATGGCTTACTCTGATGAATACGCAGCTTACTTAGCCTTACGCAAAGCAACTATACCAGTGTATTATACCATACAAGATGGTGAAGTGGTGGAGGTTAAAGGGAATTAATTAAACGAAACGTCACCCAGAACTTGTTTCAGGGTCTCTCCCTATATATTGTTTAACGAAGATTTTGAGATGTTGAAACAAGTTCAGTATGACGAAAGGAACTGCTTATGTCACGAGCTGCAAATCCGCAAGAACGGTAGGTTAGGCTCACCGCCTGCTTATAGACTATAAGACCATATCCTTTTTTGTAATTTCTTTTTTATCTCTTCTTTTTCTTTATTTGTTCCAATAAAATTTAGAAAAGAAATATGTTCATACGTTTCAAATAATTTTAAATTATTGATAACATCTTCATAATAAATTTTATTTTCAAAACCTATTTCTTTTAATTTTTTTAAAACACTTAATTCACTTAAATTATTTCTATTTAAATCAATAGATAATGACTCCAAATTCTCTAGATTTTTTAAACAGCCTAATGAATTAATTACTTTAATTGGTCGTTCACCAATACCTAATCCTATTAATTTTTTTAATTGACAAACCTCTTCAAGATAATTATAAGGCTCTTTACAAATCAAATAAAGGTGTTCCAATTTTAAACACTTAGATATATCAAATTTAATTTTAATATTTCGAGCTTCAATCAATAAAAAAACTAATGAATCATATTTTACAAAAGAGGGCATATCTTGTAATTTTTTTCCTACAATCTCAACTTTATTAAAATATCGTGTAATATTGTTTGCATAAACAGGAAAATATTTACGAAGATTACCCTCATATTCAAAATCTAATGTATGAAATTTATCGAGTTTTTCAATACCATGTATTATACTATCATGCTCGTAAACATGTATACAATCATATACAATACTTGTATCTGCCATAATAATATCATTCAAACTTCTTAATTCTAAACAGTCAACTCTTGCTAAAGTATCTTTATTAATACTATAATTTAATTTAAATAGAAATAAAAAAAATGCTAAATATATTGTTCTCATAAGTTCTAAATTTATTATTTCCCGTTATCGCGGACTTATAGTCTGTAACTGTA
>JANYGR010000183.1 GCA_025359355.1 Bacteroidota bacterium
CCAAGCATTGCCTAAAGTTTCGTGAAGCATTACCAAATATTGTAAAGCGCCTTTTGCAGAGCTAATGCCGCCAGCTGGTTTCATGCCAACCATGACGCCTGTTTTGAAATAATAATCTTTTATCGCATCTAACATCACTAATGTAACAGGCATAGTTGCTGCCACGCCAATTTTACCAGTAGATGTTTTAATGAAATCAGCGCCAGCATATATGGCAATGTCACTTGCTTTACGCACATTATCTAAGGTCGAGATTTCGCCTGTTTCAAAAATTACTTTTAGGCGTGCATTGTATTTGTGCGTTAAATCTTTAATGGCGGCAATTTCATCAAATACAAAATTATAATTGCCTTTTAAAAATTCACCACGACTAATTACCATATCAATTTCATCAGCGCCGTTATCTAAAGCAAACTTGGTGTCTAATAATTTTATTTGCATGGTTGAGTTTCCGCTAGGGAAAGCCGTTGATACAGAGGCTACTTTAACCGAACTTCCTTTCAGTGCATCTTTAGCTGTTTTTACCATTGTTGGATATACGCAAACTGCCGCTGTGCTTGGCAAATCAGGCAATGCTAAATGTGGATGCATGGCTTTATAACACATTTGCTTCACTTTTCCTTCCGTATCTTTTCCTTCAAGCGTAGTTAAATCTATCATGCTAAGTGCTAGTTTTAAACCTTGCACTTTTGTTCCTTTTTTAATACTACGTGTATTAAAACGAGCAACTCTTTCTTCAATCCCTACTTGATCGATGGTGGGGCTATTTCTAAAATCGTACGACATAATTATGTAATTATAACAAATGTTAATTCAATCAAAAGTAAGATAATTTATTGTACTTTTTCACCCTAAATTAAAACAAATTAACAGTACATTTAGTCTCACAAAAAACGGTTTATCGTATTAAAAATGGAACAACCTTCTCATCCTAAAAAATGGAAATTTGCCTTATTGGTATGGTGCTTTATTTATCCTATGATTACCTTATTATCATCGATATTAATTCCATTAATGACTGGCTTTCCTGTCCCTTTAAGAACATTGGTGCTTAGCTTAATTTTAGTTCCATTAATGGCATTTTTTTATATCCCTTTTATTAATAAACGGTTTTTTAATTGGTTACGTAAATAATTTATTGATTCTTGAATTTATCAAACAACATATCTTCTCATCAAAACGAATTAGTATCTACTACTGATAAGGAAAACAAATTGTCGCATAAAGGCTTAGTTATTTGGATGACCGGCTTATCTGGTAGTGGTAAAACGACATTGGCTTACCGTCTCGAAAAAAAATTATTTGACGAAGGTATTCTTACCAAAGTGTTGGATGGTGATGTACTTCGCTTGGGTATTAATAAAGATTTAGGATTTTCACCTGAAGGTCGTTACGAAAATATACGACGAACAGCCGAATTAGCAAAGCAATTAGCGAGTTGCGGTGTGGTTGTTATTTGTAGTTTAATCACACCTACCAACGAACTAAGAACATTAGCAGAAAGCATCATTGGTCCAGAGCATTTTATACTGTATCATATTTCGACTCCCTTAGATGTGTGTGAAAAACGAGATGTGAAAGGACATTATGCTAAAGCAAGAACTGGTGAACTCCCTAATTTTACAGGAATTTCTAACCCTTTTGAAACTCCAACCTCAGCCCTGTATAGTTTAAATACCACTGAACTTTCTATAGATAATAGTGTTACTGTTTTATTTGATGATATTTTTCCACTCATTACAATTTAAGTTATACTCAAATAGCCATGGAACAATTAAATAACTTGATTAATGAATTAGAACAACATATTTTGTTTTTAGATAAAACAAACACTGCTGTTTCTAAAGCTTCGGTAGGATGGCATATCGAGCATAGTTTAAAAGTGCTAACTCAAATAATTGATGCCGTTGAGAAATCAAATCCTAATGCCTATAAATGGCGCTTCAATCTAATAGGGGCATTGGTTTTAAGTTTCAATAAAATCCCCAGAGGAAAAGGAAAAGCTCCAAAAACGGTTATCCCTGAAGGAAATATAACGAGTGATACTTTAAAACATCATATCGAAAAAACACGATTCATGATTACTAAAATAGAAAATTTACACCCAAATCATTATTTTAAACATCCTTATTTTGGTGATATGAATTTAAAACCAACTAAAAAGTTTCTAGGCATTCATACCAATCATCATCTTAAGATTATTAAAGACATTATTAAATAAACTATGTTTGCTCTCTGCGATAAATACATACAAAAAAACAAACTAAAACCTCATCGTAAGGTTTTTAGTAATTACACGTTTTCTTGTTTTGATGAAATCGCCAATGTGCCTGAAAGCGAATGGAATTTAGCAACGGATAAGAACAACATATTTTTATCATACTCCTATTTAAGCGTTATTCATCAACAACAATCAGATGTTTTTCGATTCAGATATGTGATTGTGTATAATCGCAAAAAGCCTATTGGTGTTGTTTATTTTCAGATCAATGATTTCTCTGCATCTTTATTTGGTGATTTAGTTGCCAAACAAATCACGGAATTAAAAAGTAAACGTGCCTCAATCTTTCAGCGTTATATAGAACAGAATGAAGATGAGACCGTGATGCGCTTAGTAACCTGTGGAAATAATTTTATTAGTGGCGAACATGGTTTTTATTTGAATGTCAATAATAAAAAAACAACGTTCAAAATTTTAGAAAGC
>JANYGR010000214.1 GCA_025359355.1 Bacteroidota bacterium
AACTATACTCTTTAAAGTTGGTAGGAAGCATCATAATGGTATTTGTGTTAGGTTGTCTTTTCCCATTAATGAAGCCTATTTCAGGACCTAACTGCATTGAAAAAAAGAAACGATTTGAAAAATGATATTGCATTCCAAAAAATGGAGTAATTGTAATGCCGTTTTTAGTAGTGTAATAATTACTCATGAAATTATCATCTGAATTTGTTGTTTTACTATATGAATAACCCAAATCCATTCCTGTAAAGTATTTTAATCTTTTTTTACCCCATCGGTATTCTAAACCAGAGTTAATATGCGTTTCAGGGAAAAGTATTCTAGTATTATTATACTGATGAAAATTTCTAGCATTTTCTATAATACTTGCACTTAATCGAAAATATAAATGTGATTTTAATTGGCGTTTATATAGCAAGGAATATTTCTCATTCCCAAAATGTCCCGAACTCCCACTTAATGCTTTAAAAAGAGGAATTAGATCGCAACCTATTTCGTTTTTAGTTGAACGAATGCTGTCTTTAATAATGGTTTGTGAAAAGTTGTTTTTACTAATAAATAGTAAAATAATTCCTGATAATATTTGTTTTTTCATGTAGTTTTGTATTTAGACAAACGTATAGTTTAGCTTTTATTCCTTATAGCCAAAAAATATTAAATCGTTATTCGATTTATTAAAAAAACATAAAAATTAAAATGAATACAAAACTTCTCATCAAAAATATAAAAAGCTTAGTACAAGTGCGTGAATCCAATTGCTTGAAAGTAAGTGGTGTAGAAATGAAAGTATTGCCCTGTATTGAAAATGCTTGGATGGCAGTGGATAATGGCATAATTGCGGATTATGGCTCGATGGAAGATTTTCCTGGAATAGAAGATTGGAAAGGTTTGGAAATAATAGATTGCGAAGGAAAATTAATATTGCCTTGTTATGCTGATAGCCACACGCATATTGTGTATGCTGGCAATAGAGAAGGGGAGTTTGTAGATAGAATCAACGGATTGAGTTATGAAGAGATTTTTGAACGAGGCGGTGGCATTTTAAATTCTGCTAAAAAATTAAGTGATGCTTCAGAAGATGAATTATTTGAACAAGCGATGGTTCGGTTAAAAGAAGTGATTAGTCAAGGTACAGGAAGTATTGAAATTAAAAGTGGTTATGGTTTAAGTGTGGAAAGCGAATTGAAAATGTTGCGTGTAATTAAACGCATTAAAGATTTGAACATACTCCCTGTAAAAGCCACATTTTTAGGGGCTCATGCATTACCACTGAATTATAAACAAGACAAAGCAGGTTATATTAATTTAATTATTAATGAGATGCTTCCGAAAATTTCTGCAGAAAAATTAGCAGATTATATTGATGTTTTTTGTGAGCAAAATTATTTTACTTACGAAGAAACCAAGCAAATTTTAGAAGCAGGTAAAAAACATGGTTTAATAGCAAAAGTACATGCTGAGCAATTAAGCCATTTTGGCGGCATTAAAGCAGGAGTAGAGTGCGGCGCTATTAGCGTTGATCATTTAGAATTTTGTGATGATACAGATATTGAATTATTAAAACACTCAAACACGATGGCAACCGTGCTTCCGGGCGCAGCCTTCTTTTTAGGATTGCCTTTACCACCTGCTCGTAAAATGATTGATGCTGGTTTGCCAATAGCCTTTGCAAGTGATTTTAATCCTGGTTCTTGCCCAAGTGGTAATATGAATTTTATGATGAGTTTGGGTTGTGTTCAATATAAATTAACACCTGAAGAAGTGATTAATGCTTGTACCATAAACTCTGCTTACGCTATGCAATTATCTCACGAAATAGGTAGTATCACCATTGGTAAGAAAGCCAACTTTTTTATAACGAAGCCTATTAGTTCGTATGGTTTTATTCCGTATTCGTATGGAAGTAATTTAATTGAAAGTGTCTATTTAAGTGGCATTAAGCAGTAGAATTGGATTTTTATAACCGCAAAGAACGCTGAGGATTTCACAGAGGTTCGCTGAGTTATTTTTAAGTAAGTGATTTTATTTCTTTTTTTTCTGCGCCTCTTCGGTTCAAAAATTATTTCACTCTTCCAGCACTCATAAAATATTTTTTAAAATAAGGTTCGTTCAAATCGCTAATCATCACGCCCTTTTTGGTTGATGCGTGAACAAATTTATTGTTTTGTAAATACACACCTACATGCGAAGCATTTTTAGAATCTATATTAAAAAATACCAAATCACCTTCCTTTAAATTTGAAACAGAAATTGTTTTTACTTCATCTACTAAGATTTTAG
>JANYGR010000220.1 GCA_025359355.1 Bacteroidota bacterium
CTTTTTCAGTTGAGAAAGGTGTATTTAGATCCGAACTGCAAGATACTTCTGTCTTAAAAGATTTCTTGATCACCTTAGCAGGTCCTTTAGCATCATTAATAACGGGGCTGTTGTATTTTTATATAGCGGTATTTACGCCATTACCGGAGGTTGTTAAAATATCATTTTATATTTTCACGGGTTCTTCTTTTTTAGATTTTTGGTATAACATCAAGCCAGATAAAACAGCTATTGTACTTCACAACAATAAATTAGTTTACAATGATGGTTACATGTTGCAATATCGCTGGGCTCAATTACGCAATAAACAGCTGCCAGTAGCTGAAGAAGAGCGAACAAATGCGGTTGAGGAGAAAAAGAAAAATCAATCAGCTGATTAAATAGTTTTATATTTAGAGCATGAGAAAGTTTTTCAGAATTGTATTTATTTTTTTGTGGCCTAATAGGGTTATTCATTCTACTGGCTGTTTTAGAAGTCGTATTAAGAGCTATTAGTGATTTATCTATAGACTCTTACAATATAGGCTATTTAGCCGGACAATTAGTTTTCTATGCATTATTTGGTTTCTTATCTTATTGGTTAATCAAAAAAGGCATTCAGTTAACCAAAAAGAAAAAAGTAGAAGTAGGGCATATAGAAAAAATTATGTCTATTAAATAATTAGAGATTCTGTATAGTTTGCCACTATCTCAATGTGCTAAAATCAGGTAACAAATAATCTTACTGTTACAATGCAATATTAAGGCTTCTCTTGATCTTTTTCTGGCTCACAGCTGGTCAATATCGTCATACTCAATATTCTTTTGGTATAAGGCTTTTAAAAGCGCCCTGGCTTCCGCTACATCCTTGCCTTTATAGATACATTGGTTAGCAATAGATTCTAATGCTTCTATTGTTTCCCATTGTGCCTTATCTGCTGATTGTTTATCTTGATCTTTCATGGTCATGAATTGCTTAATTTAAAGATACTCAAAAATGAGCTGCGTATTGCCACTATAAACCTACAAGTAATGTTAAAGGTAGTGATGTGAGCTATTATGAATTCGCCATAACACTAAAAACCCTCAACTATCAGGTAGTTGAGGGTTTTTAATTTTATAGAATATGATAATTATTCTGCTCCTTCTGCTTTAGCTTCAGTAGTATCTGCAGCATCAGTAGTTTTTTTAGCACGACCACGACGAGTAGTTTTAGCTTTTTCAACTGGTGCAGTTTTACCATTAGAATATATTTCGTTGAAATCAACTAATTCAATTAACGCCATTTCAGCAGCATCACCTTGTCTGTTACCAGTTTTGATGATACGAGTGTAACCACCGTTTCTTTCAGCAACTTTAGAAGATACTTCTTTAAATAATAAAGCAACAATTTCTTTGCTTTTTAAATAAGAAAATACTGTTCTGCGGCTATGAGTTGAATCGTCTTTACTTCTAGTAATGATTGGCTCAACATACGTTCTTAACGCTTTAGCTTTAGCTAATGTTGTGAAAATACGCTTGTGTTCGATTAAAGAACAAGCCATATTACTCATTAATGCTTTACGGTGTGAAGCTGTTCTACCTAAGTTATTTATTTTATCTCCGTGTCTCATGATATTTTTTGATTTAAGATTTAAGTCTTAAGATTTAAGTTTAAATCTTAAATCTTTTCTTTCATCTAATATTTGTATTAATCTTTGTCTAATTTATATTTTACTACATTCATTCCAAATTGTAAGCCTTTAGTAGTAACTAGGTCTTCTAGTTCAGTTAAAGATTTCTTACCGAAATTACGGAATTTTAATAGATCGTTTTTATTGAAAGAAACTAGTTCACCTAAAGTCTCAACATCAGCTGCTTTTAAGCAGTTTAATGCGCGAACTGATAAATCCATATCAACTAATTTAGTTTTCAATAATTGACGCATATGTAATGAAGTCTCGTCAAATTCTTCTTCCGATTTTTTCTCTTCCGAATCTAATGTAATTTTCTCATCAGAGAATAACATAAAATGGTAGATCAAAATTTTAGCAGCTTCTTTCAAAGCTTCTTTTGGATGAATAGACCCGTCAGAAACGATATCAATAATTAATTTTTCGTAATCTGTTTTTTGTTCAACACGGTAGTTTTCAATCGTGTATTTTACATTTTTAATTGGCGTATAGATTGAATCTATAAAGATAGTGCCTTGAGGTGCAGAATTCGTTTTATTTTCTTCTGCAGGAACGTATCCACGGCCTTTATCAACAGTTAATTCAATTTTTAATTTTACCGAAGATTCGCTATTAAAAATAACTAAATCCGGATTTAAAATTTGGAATCCATTAGCAAATTTCCCGATATCACCAGCTGTGAATTTATCGCTTCCAGAATAATGGATTACGATTTTTTCTACATCATGATTATCTAATTGTTTTTTGAAACGAACTTGTTTTAAGTTTAAGATAATTTCAGTAACATCTTCTACAACACCTTTAATTGTTGAGAATTCGTGGTCAACCCCTTCGATTTTCACACTAGTGATAGCGTGTCCTTCTAAAGACGATAACATAATACGACGTAAAGAGTTACCTATAGTGATACCGAATCCTGGTTCTAACGGACGGAATTCAAATTGTCCTTCAGTCTCGGTAGAGTTAATCATAACAACCTTGTCTGGTTTTACGAAATTTAATATTGCCATTTTACTTATTTATATAGGTTAAAAAAACTATTTACTAATTACTATTTAGAGTACAACTCAACGATTAACTGTTCTTTAATGTTTTCAGGAATCTGAGAACGCTCTGGAACAGAAATGAAGTTTCCGCTAAATGTCGATTTATCAAAATCTAACCAAGAATACTTGTTTACAGCACCACTTAATGATTCAGTAATTGCTTCTAATGATTGAGATTTCTCACGAACACCAACAACATCACCTGGTTTCAATGAATAAGAAGGAATGTTTACAGTACTTCCATTTACATTGATATGAGCGTGAGATACTAATTGACGAGCCGCTCTACGAGAAGGAGCAATTCCTAAACGATAAACCACGTTATCTAAACGACATTCGATCAATTGTAATAATACTTCACCAGTAATACCATGAGCACGAGCCGCTTTATCAAACGTTCTAGCAAATTGTTTTTCTAAAATACCATAAGTATACTTAGCTTTTTGCTTTTCCATTAATTGGATAGCATACTCTGATTTTTTACCTTTTTTCTTAGTATTACCGTGTTGCCCAGGAGGGTAGTTCTTTTTTTCTAACGCTTTATCTGGGCCAAAAATTGGCTCTCTGAATTTTCTTGCAATCTTAGATTTAGGACCTGTATATCTTGCCATTTCTATTGTTTAATTTCTGTTATTATTATATTTATCTTATCAAGCTATTACTTAGCAACGACGACGTTTTGGTGGACGACAACCATTGTGTGGCATAGGTGTGATATCTACTATTTCAGTAACTTCAATTCCTGAAGTTGCAATTGTTCTGATAGCTGATTCTCTTCCAGCTCCTGGTCCTTTTACATACACTTTTACTTTACGTAAACCTAAGTCAGATGCTACTTTAGAGCAATCTGCTGCTGCCAATTGTGCAGCATAAGGCGTGTTTTTCTTAGAACCACGGAAACCCATTTTACCAGCACTAGCCCAAGAAATTACTTGTCCGCTTGTGTTAGTTAAAGAGATGATTAAGTTATTGAATGTAGCGTTTATGTGAGCCTCTCCAACTGCCTCTACCTTTACTACTCTTTTCTTAGCGTTAGCTTTTGCTGCTGCTACTGATGATTGTTGTTTAGCCATTTTAATTAAATGCTTATTTTATTTATTACTTAGTAACTTTTTTCTTATTTGCAACTGTCTTACGTTTACCTTTACGGATACGTGCGTTAGTTTTCGTACGTTGACCACGAACTGGCAATCCATTACGGTGACGAATACCACGGTAAGAACCAATATCAGTTAAACGTTTGATGTTTAAAGCAACTTCTGAACGAAGTCCACCTTCCACTTTAAAAGTGTCGTTAATGATTTTACGAATAGCGTTTTGTTCATCGTCATTCCACTCATTTACTTTCTTATTAAAGTCAATGCCAGCTTCTGTTAAAATACGTTGAGCTCTGCTACGTCCAATACCAAAAATGTAGGTTAATCCTATTTCTCCTCTTTTATTTTTGGGTAAATCTATACCTGCAATACGTGCCATTATTTATATACTTGGTTTTAAAAGTTTGCGAAAATACGCATTTATTTTTGTCTTTGTTTAAATTTCGGATTTTTTTTGTTGATTATATACAACTTTCCTTTGCGGCGAACGATTTTGCAATCTACGCTTCTTTTTTTGATGGATGCTCTAACTTTCATTTTTAATTGATTATTTCCGTTTATGTATTCCTGTTAATTATATGCTATAATATCTTTTAATCTAATATTACTTGTATCGGTAGGTTATTCGTCCTTTTGATAGATCATACGGACTCATTTCTAATTTAACCTTATCCCCAGTTAATATTTTGATGTAATGCATCCTCATTTTTCCTGAGATATGAGCTATAACAACGTGACCGTTTTCTAACTCTACTCTGAACATCGCATTACTAAGCGATTCGAGAATAGTTCCATCTAGTTCAATATTTGCTTGTTTCGCCATTTATTATGCTTGTTGCATCTCCATTGCGTTAGTACTACGTCCTTTTACTCTTCCTGTTTGCATTAAGCCATCATAATGACGATTTAATAAGAATGTCTCTATTTGTTGTAAAGTATCTAAAACAACACCTACTAAGATCAATAAAGAAGTTCCTCCAAAGAAATCAGCAAAAGCACTGTTAATTCCTAATTTAATAGCAATTGATGGTAAAATTGCAACAAACGCTAAGAAGATAGAACCCGGTAAAGTAATACGAGACATTACTTGATCAATAAAACTAGCAGTGTCTTTACCTGGTTTAACACCCGGCACAAAACCACCATTACGTTTCATATCATCAGCTAATTGATTTGGATTAATCATGATAGCTGTGTAAAAATAGGTAAAAGCAATAATTAATGAAGCAAAAATAAAGTTATACCAAAATCCGTATCTGTCAGAGAACACTCCACCTGTTCCGCCTGAGAAACTAGATACTGCTGAAGGAATGAACATAATGGCTTGAGCAAAGATGATTGGCATTACACCGGCTGCATTTACTTTTAATGGTAAGTATTGACGAACGCCACCAATTTGTTTGTTGCCAACAATTTTCTTAGCATACTGAACTGGTATTCGTCTTGTTCCTTGTACTAATAAAATACAACTTACAATTACTAACATTAAGAATACAATCTCTAATAAGAACATGATTAAACCACCACCAGCACTTTGCAAACGTGAACCGAATTCAGAAGTGATAGCAAAAGGTAATCGAGAGATAATACCAATCATAATTAATAAAGAGATACCGTTACCAATACCTTTATCAGTAATTCTTTCGCCTAACCACATAATAAACATAGTACCAGCTACTAAAATGATCGTAGATTGAATACCAAACCATGTTGGGTCAATGCCTACAACGCCAGGCTTAGTATAAACTTGTGCTGCTAAATAACCAGGAGCTTGAACTGCTGTTACAGCTACGGTTAAAAAACGAGTGTATTGGTTAATTTTTTTACGCCCACTCTCCCCTTCTTTCTGTAATTTTTGAAAGTAAGGAACAGCCATACCCAATAATTGGATAATGATAGACGCTGTAATATAAGGCATAATACCTAAACCAAAAATAGAAGCTCTCGAGAAAGCACCACCGGCAAACGCATTAATTAAAGCAATGATACCGCCATCATTGGCACTTTCATTAGCTCGTGTTAATACTTCTGTATTAATACCTGGCAATACTACATAAGAACCCAAACGATAGATAAGAATAAGCCCAAGAGTTGTTAAAATTCTTTGCTTTAATTCTTCTATCTTCCAAATGTTTTGGAGGGTCTCTATAAAACGCTTCATATATATCTTAGATTTCTGTTGCTACTCCGCCTTTTGATTCAATTGCTGCTTTAGCAGTTGCTGTAAATGCGTGAACTAATATGTTAACTTTTGATTTTAATTCTCCTCTACCCATAATTTTAATTAAATCATTTTTAGAAGCTACGCCATTAGCGATTAATACTTCTCTTGTGATTTCAGTAATATTTTTAGTATCAACGATTTTTTGGATAATATCTAAATTTACTCCTTTGTGATCAATACGGTTAATATTTTTGAAACCAAATTTAGGAACACGACGTTGTAATGGCATTTGACCACCTTCAAAACCACGTTTCTTTTTGTTACCAGAACGAGATTGCGCACCTTTATGCCCTTGTGTAGCTGTACCACCACCACCAGAACCTTGACCGCGACCTCTTCTAAAATTGTTTTTTACTGAACCTTCTGCAGGTGATAGTGAATTTAATTTCATCTTAAAATACTTTTACTTATTAAATTTTTTCAATTGTCAATAAATGAGCTACGGCATTAATCATACCTTGTACTTGAGGCGTAGCTTCTTTTACAATACTATGATTTAATTTTTTTAAGCCTAAAGCTTGAACTGTTGCACGTTGTCTTTGGTTTCTTTTAATAAAACTTTTAGTCAACGTTATTTTTACTTGTGCCATATCTGTTTAATATTATCCGTTAAAAACTTTGTCTAATGTAATTCCTCTTTGTCTTGAAATTGCTAATGGATCACGCATTTTAGCTAAAGCATCAATTGTTGCTTTTACTACGTTATGCGGATTTGAAGAACCTTTAGATTTCGCTAAAACGTCAGTAATTCCAACGCTTTCTAATACTGCACGCATTGCACCACCTGCAATAACTCCAGTACCATGAGCAGCTGGTTTTAAAAACACGCGAGAACCACCAAATTTACCGTTTTCAGAATGAGGCACAGTTCCTTTTAATACAGCTACTTTCACTAAGTTTTTCTTAGCGTCATCAATACCTTTAGTAATTGCATCTGTAACTTCATTTGCTTTTCCTAAACCATATCCTACAACACCTTTTTCATCACCAACTACAACGATAGCAGCGAAACTAAAGTGACGACCACCTTTTGTAACTTTGGTTACACGTTGTATCGCAACTAATTTATCTTTTAGTTCGATGTCTGTAGACTTTACTTTTTTTACAACTTCTTTTGACATGTTATGTATGTTCTTTTTATACTAATTAAAATTTTAAACCTGCTTCACGAGCGCCTTCTGCTAGCGATTTGATACGTCCATGGTATAAATACCCGTTTCTATCAAATACTACTGAACTGATTCCAGAACCTGTAGCTTTAGTTGCAATTAATTTTCCTACTGCTGTAGCTTGCTCTAATTTAGTAGCTTTTACACCTTTGATCGCTTTATCATCAGAACCTGCAGCTAAAATTGTTTTACCTGTTTTGTCGTCTATTAATTGAGCAAATATACCTGAGTTACTTCTAAACACGCTTAAACGTGGTGTTGTAGCAGTTCCGCTTATAGTTTTGCGGATTTTAAATTTAATGCGTTCTCTTCTTTGTTTTTTATTGAGTGCCATCTTTCTAGTTTTTTGAAGATGATTAATACTAATTGAATTATGTTATTTTTTGCTTGCAGATTTACCAGCTTTACGACGTAAAATTTCGCCAACAAATTTGATACCTTTTCCTTTATACGGCTCAGGTTTACGTAAGCTACGTATTTTTGCTGCAACCATTCCGATTAATTGTTTATCAGAACTTTCTAAAGTTATTTTAGGGTTTTGTCCTTTTTCAGAAGCAGTCGTTACTTTAATTTCATCAGGTAATTCAAACAAAACGTTGTGAGAGTATCCTAATGATAATTCTAATAATTGACCTTTGTTAGAAGCACGGTAACCCACACCTACTAACTCTTGTTCTGTTTTATAACCTTCTGAAACACCTTTAACCATATTAGCGATTAATGAACGGTATAAACCGTGTAATGCTCTGTGGCGTTTTTGATCAGTTGGACGAGTAACCTCTAATATTCCGTTTTCCATTTTAATTTGGATATCCGGATCTACCGTTTGTGTTAATGTTCCTAATTTTCCTTTTACTGTTACTTCAGTTCCTTTTACGTTTATTTCAACGCCTGCTGGTACTGTGATTGGTAATTTTCCTATACGTGACATGTTTTTTTCCTCCTTCTAAATTATGAAATGTAACATAAAACTTCGCCACCGACATTTAACTTCTTAGCTTCTTTATCTGTCATAACACCTTTAGATGTAGAGATAATAGCAACTCCAAGACCATTTAATACTCTTGGCATAGTATCAGCACCTGTATACTTACGTAAACCTGGTTTAGATATTCTATCTAACGTGCGGATAGCTGATAATTTGTTTGTTGAACTGTATTTCAAGGCTATTTTAATAGTTCCTTGTTTTTTTTCGTTTTCCTCAAACTTGTAGTTAAGGATGTAACCTTTTTCAAAAAGAATTTTTGTAATCTCTTTTTTTAGGTTCGAAGCAGGAATCTCAACGATTCTGTGGTTTGCGCTAATCGCGTTTCTTAGGCGAGTTAGGTAATCTGATACTGTATCTGTCATTTTATTTGTTTTTATATGTTATCCCGACCATCAGGATAATTATACATTAATACTCTTTTTTTGTAGCTTGTGTTAGAAGCTTGATTTAGTAACACCTGGTATTAAACCAAATAAAACCATTTCACGGAAAGTTACACGGCTAATACCGAAATCTCTCATGTATCCGCGAGGACGTCCTGTTAATTTGCAACGGTTACGCATTCTCACTTTACAAGAGTTTTTAGGTAATTTTTGTAACCCAACTGAGTCTCCAGCTTTTTTTAACTCTGCACGTTTAGCTGCATAATGATCTACTAATTTTTTTCTCTTAGTATCTCTAGCTATCATTGATTCTTTTGCCATCTTATTTTTTTTTCAGGATGTAAATATATTATTTCTTTTTGAAAGGAATACCAAATTCTGTTAATAAAGCATGAGCTTCTTTATCTGTTGGTGCAGAAGTTACAAAAGTAATATCCATACCTTGGATTTTACTCACTTTATCGATGTCGATTTCAGGGAAAATGATTTGCTCAGTAATACCTAATGTGTAGTTACCACGACCATCAAAGCCTTTTTCATTAACTCCTTTGAAATCACGGATACGAGGTAAAGATGCAGCAATTAAACGATCTAAAAACTCATACATTTTATCGCCACGTAATGTTACACGAACACCAATAGCAACACCTTTACGTAATTTAAAGTTAGAGATATCTTTTGTAGAATATGTTGGAACAGCTTTTTGACCTGTGAATGTAGTCATTTCTTTTACAGCTGAATCAATCATCTTCTTATCAGAAACTGCATCACCAATACCTTGGTTAACACAAATTTTTTCTAATTTAGGAACTTGCATTACAGAACTGTATTGAAATTGTTTCTTTAAATTAGAAACGATATCAGCTTTGTACTTGTCTTTTAAACGAGGGGAATATGTTGTTGCCATTATTTAATTACTGCTTTAGTTTTTTTAGATATACGTTCAATTTTATTAGTTTTCTCGTTTACCTGACGACCAATTCTAACAGTTTTACCACCTTCAACAAACATAACGTTTGAAATATGGATTGAACCTTCTTGTTTAACAATACCACCATCAGCGTTTTTAGCACTTGGTTTCATGTGTTTACTAATCATGTTAACACCTTCAATGATAGTTCTCATTTTCTTTGTATCGATAGATACAATTTTACCTTCTTGGCCTCTGGATTCGCCAGATATTACTTTTACAGTATCGCCTTTTTTTAATTTTAATTTTGACATTTCTTTTCGCTATTATATATTAAAGCACTTCTGGTGCTAATGAAATGATTTTCATGTATTGTTTTTCACGTAATTCACGAGCTACTGGCCCAAAAATACGAGTTCCACGTATTTCATCACCTTGATTTAACAACACACAAGCATTATCATCAAAGCGAATATAAGAACCATCAGCACGACGGATTTCTTTTTTCACTCGCACAACAACAGCCTTATGAACTGTTCCTTTTTTTACGTTACCTGACGGTAAAGCGTGTTTGATAGTAACTACTATTTTATCTCCTATAGATGCGTAGCGCTTTCTTGTTCCGCCTAAAACACGGATAACTAACACTTCTTTTGCTCCACTGTTATCAGCTACTGCTAATCTTGATTCGTTTTGTACCATTTCTTATTAACTTTTTTAAAGTATTATTTCACTTTCTCTAACACTTCAACTAAGCGCCAGTTTTTTGTTTTGCTCAAAGGACGAGTTTCAGATATCTTTACAGTATCGCCAATGCTACATTCGTTTTTTTCATCATGCGCTACAAACGTAGATGTCTTGTTAACGAATTTACCATATTTTGGATGTTTTACTTTACGCATTACTGCTACAACAATAGATTTCTCCATTTTATTGCTTTTAACAACTCCAACCTTTTCTTTTCTTAAATTTCTTTCTAATTCCATTATTTCTATTATTTAGAAGCTTTGTTTCTTTTTGTTATTTCTGTAGCCAAACGTGCAACTGACTTACGAGTATCACGAATTTTAATTGGATTTTCAATTGGAGCAACAGTATGGTTTAATTTTAACTTAGTTAAAATTGATTTCTCCTCTTTTATTTTTTCTTGCAATTCTGCAGTTGACAAAGCAACGATATCTTTATTTTTCATTTTTCTGAGTCTGATTATTTAACTACAACTTCTTCAACGAAATCTCTACGGATTACAAATTTAGTAACAATTGGTAATTTTTGTGCTGCTAAGCGTAATGCTTCTTTTGCAACATCTAAAGGAACACCTTCAGCTTCAAAAATCATACGTCCTTTTTTTACTGGAGCAACCCAATATTCAGGAGCACCTTTACCTTTACCCATACGAACCTCAGCTGGTTTCTTAGTAATAGGTTTGTCAGGGAAAATGCGAATCCAAACTTGTCCTTCACGTTTCATAAAACGTGTAATAGCGATACGAGCTGCTTCTATTTGACGAGATGTAACCCAACACTCATCTAATGCTTTAATTCCAAAAGATCCAAAGGCTAATTGATCACCGCGCTTAGCGATACCTCTGATTTTCATTTTGTGGGTTTTTCTGAACTTCGTTCTTTTCGGTTGTAACATGATATATTATCTTTTACTAATTCTTAATTATTATTTATCGTTTCTTTTGTTATCTCTTTTTGGTCCGCGTCCAGCAAATTTAGGCGCTGGTGCATTAGATGTAGATTTCTTTTCTTTGTCTAAACCAAAATTTGGAGATAAATCACGTTTTCCATAGATTTCGCCTTTGCAAATCCAAACTTTAACACCAATACGACCGTATGTAGTGTGAGCTTCGCCGATTGCGTAATCGATATCTGCACGTAAAGTTTGTAATGGAGTACGTCCTTCTTTGTATCCTTCAGAGCGAGCCATCTCAGCACCACCTAAACGACCTGAAACTAATATTTTAATCCCTTCAGCACCCATACGCATAGTTGATGCGATAGACATTTTTGCTGCACGGCGGAAAGAAATACGTCCTTCAATTTGACGAGCAATACTATCAGCAACTAAACGAGCATCTAATTCAGGACGTTTAATTTCGAAGATATTGATTTGAATTTCTTTCTTAGTGATTTTCTTTAACTCTTCTTTTAATTTATCAACTTCTTTACCACCTTTTCCAATAATAATTCCTGGACGAGCTGTATTGATAGTTACAGTAATTAATTTTAAAGTTCTTTCGATTACTATTTTAGAGATACTACCTTTTGGTAAACGAGCTTTTAAATAGTTACGAATTCTAACATCTTCTACTAATTTATCTGCATAGTCTCTTCCACCAAACCAGTTAGAATCCCAACCTTTGATAATTCCTAAACGTAAACCTATTGGATTTGCTTTTTGTCCCATTTCCTTATATTAATTTTTTTTATCTTCTGATTTAGTAATTGCAGCTGCTTTTCTTACAGCTTTTTTAGTACTTGCAACTGCAGTACCAACTTCTAACGTAACATGGTTTGAACGTTTTCTGATTCTGTATCCACGACCTTGAGGCGCAGTACGTAAACGTTTTGCCATTAAAGCGCTGTCAACCATTACAGAAGTAACAAATAATGTATTTTCCTCTGGACGAGTTCCTGTTTTAGCTTCGTAATTTGCTATCGCAGATTTTAATAATTTCTCTAAACGAGTTGAAGCCTCGCGAGTGTTAAACTTTAAAACATTTAATGCTTTGTATGCTTCCATACCTCTCACTAAATCCGCCACTTGACGCATTTTACGAGGTGATGTCGGGCAGCTATTTAATTTAGCGAAATAAGTACTCTTATTTGCTTCTTTGCGTGCCTCTGCTACTAATCTTTTTCTTTTACCCATGACTAAATTTCTTTATCAGCTTATTATTTCTTGTTATTACCTGAATGACCTTTGAATTGACGTGTTGCAGCAAATTCACCTAATTTATGACCTACCATGTTTTCTGTAACATAAACAGGAATAAATTTATTTCCGTTATGCACCGCAAAGGTGTGTCCAACCATTTCAGGATAAATAACAGAACGACGAGCCCAAGTTTTTAGTACTGTCTTTTTGTTACTCTCATTCATTTGAGTAACTTTCTTCTCTAAGTTGTGGTCAATAAAAGGACCTTTTTTTAATGATCTTGCCATTTTTTATTTTTTAGTTCTGAACCCCTTCTCCACTCTATTGAGTTTTGAAAAAGCCATTAAACATTAATTATTATTTACTTCTTTTTTTAATGATATGCTGGTTAGAAGATTTAGCCTTGTAACGAGTTTTGAATCCTTTAGCAGGGATACCGTTACGAGAACGAGGATGTCCACCTGATGCACGACCTTCACCTCCACCCATTGGATGATCCACTGGATTCATTACTACTGGACGAGTACGAGAACGACGACCTAACCAACGAGAACGACCTGCTTTACCTGAAATCTCTAAACTATGATCAGGGTTAGATGTAGCACCGATTGTAGCTTTACATGTAATTAAGATCATACGAACTTCACTTGAAGGCATGCGGATAATAGCATATTTACCATCACGAGCTGTTAATTGAGCATAAGTACCAGCGCTACGAGCCATAGCTCCGCCCTGACCAGGACGTAATTCGATATTATGAATTACTGTACCTAATGGAATATCAGATAAGAACATACAGTTTCCAACTTCTGGAGTTGCAGTAGCACCCGACATTACTTTTTTACCAACTTCTAAACCTGCAGGAGCAAGAATATAACGTTTTTCTCCATCTTTATAATGAATCAAAGCAATACGAGAAGTACGATTTGGATCATATTCTATAGAGAATACAGTTCCTTCGATACCATCTTTATTTCTTTTGAAATCAATAATACGGTATTGTTTTTTATGACCACCACCAATGTTACGGATTGTCATTTTACCTGTATTATCACGTCCACCGCTATTTTTAACTGAAGTTAATAAGCTTTTTTCTGGAACGTTTGTAGTGATATCTGAATTATCACTTGCTATTTTAAAACGTTGACTTGGAGTTAACGGTCTGAATTTCTTTAATGCCATTTCTGTTATCTTTTATCAAATTAAATACTAGCGTAAAAATCAATTGCTTCGCCAGATTTTAAAGTGACAAAAGCTTTCTTTGAACGGTTTACGCGGCCTACTGCGATACCACGAGTGGTATTACGAGTTTTTACTTTACCAACATATTGTTGCGTATTTACCGCAGCAACTTTTACACCGTACATTTTCTCAACAGCTTGTCTTATTTGTACTTTATTGGCAGTTTTATCTACTACAAAACCATAGCGATTTAACGTCTCAGCCAAAGTCGTCATCTTTTCGGTTATTATAGGTTTAATTAATATTTCCATTACTATTTTTTTATTATCTATTTAAAATATCTTCTAATACTTTTACTGAACTTTCAGATAAAATTAATGTTTCTGCATTAACGATATCGTAAGTGTTTAAATCTGAAGCCATTACAACTTTCGTTCCCTGTAAATTTCGGGACGACAAATATACATTATTATTTGAATCACCCAACACTAAAAGTGTTTTTTTGTCAGATAAATTCAAGTTTTTCATTAAATCAACGTAATTTTTTGTTTTTGGAGCTTCAAAATTGAAATCTTCTAAAACAGTAATTGCATTTTCTTTAGCTTTGTATGTTAATGCAGAAGCACGAGCTAATACTTTTACTTTCTTATTTAATTTAAAAGAGTAATCACGAGGACGAGGACCGAATGCACGACCACCACCAACGAATACAGGAGATTTCATAGAACCTGCACGAGCTCCACCTGTACCTTTTTGACGCTTTAACTTTTTAGTAGTACGAGCAATTTCTGCACGTTCTTTTGCTTTATGAGTTCCTTGACGTTGAGCAGCTAAATAGTGCTTTACATCCAGGTATATACTGTGATCACTTGGCTCTACACCAAAAATCACTTCTGCTAAATCTACTTTTTTAGCAGTTTTCTTTCCGCTTATGTTTAATACTTCTACTTGCATGATTATTTCTCGATTATAACGTAAGACCCTTTAGCACCTGGAATAGACCCTTTAATTAATAAAAGATTCTTTTCTGCCATTATTTTAACTACTGTTAAGTTTTGGATTTTCTTTCTGTCGCCGCCCATTCTTCCAGCCATACGCATACCTTTAAATACACGAGATGGATCAGATGACGCACCTAAAGATCCAGGAGCTCTTGAACGATCATGTTGACCATGAGTTGAACCACCAACACCACCAAATCCGTGACGTTTAACAACACCTTGAAAACCTTTACCTTTTGAAGTACCAACTACATCAACGAAATCGCCTTCAGCGAAAACATCTAATGTTACGATATCTCCTAAATTTTTTGTTTCTTCAAAAGAACGGAATTCAACAATTTTACGTTTTGGGGTTGTTTTTGCTAATTCAAAATGACCTTTCATAGCTGATGAAGTATGCTTTTCTTTTTTATCTTCAAATGCTAATTGTAAAGCTGTGTAACCGTCTTTTTCATTGGTTTTTACTTGCGTAACAACACAAGGACCTGCTTCTATAACTGTGCATGGCACATACTTGCCATTGGCATCGAAGAAGCTAGTCATTCCTATTTTTTTACCAATAATTCCAGACATTTTACTTTTTTGTTATATATTTTTACTAATTAATTTACTTTTTTATTCTTTAAATCCAAATCCTAAAAAGGCTGAGGGTTAAACTTTGATCTCTACTTCTACTCCGCTTGGTAACTCTAATTTCATTAAAGCGTCAACCGTTTTTGATGAAGAACTATAAATGTCTAATAAACGTTTATAATCACATACTTGGAATTGCTCACGAGCCTTTTTGTTTACATGGGGTGAACGTAATACAGTAAAGATTCGTTTGTTAGTTGGTAATGGAATTGGACCATTAACAATAGCTCCAGTCATTTTAACTGTTTTAACAATTTTTTCAGCCGATTTATCAACTAAGTTGTAATCGTATGACTTTAATTTAATTCTAATTCTTTGGCTCATATAAAGAACGGGTTAGTTATTGATTAATATATTATGCTTTTTCTGTTTTTCCTTTTGATTTTGCAATTACATCTGCGGCAACGTTTGCTGGAGCATCTGCATAATGAGAGAATTCCATTGTTGAAGTTGCACGACCAGAAGTTAACGTACGTAATTGTGTTACATAACCAAACATTTCAGATAATGGAACTTTAGCCTTAATAACTTGAGAGTTACCACGAGAATCCATTCCTTCGATTTGACCACGACGACGGTTTAAGTCACCTACAACATCACCCATGTTTTGCTCTGGAGTTAAAACTTCCACTTTCATGATAGGCTCCATTAATACTGGCTTACATTTTACTAATGCCTCACGGTATGCTGAACGAGCACAGATTTCAAAAGATAATGAATCTGAATCGACTGCATGGAAAGAACCATCAATTAATCGAACTTTTAAACTATCTAAAGGATATCCAGCTAACACACCATTTAACATAGACGCTTTGAATCCTTTTTCTACAGATGGAATAAATTCACGAGGAATAGAACCACCAGTAATTTCATTAACAAATTGTAAGTCAGATTTAGCTTTTTCTCTATCGAAATCTTCATCAACAGGTCCTAAAACAATCTTAATATCAGCAAATTTACCGCGACCACCTGTTTGTTTTTTGTATACTTCACGGTGTTCGTATGTTCCAGAAATAGCTTCTTTATAAGATACTTGTGGTTCACCTTGATTTACTTCAACCTTAAACTCACGCTTTAAACGGTCAACGATAATTTCTAAGTGTAACTCTCCCATACCAGAGATAATGGTTTGCCCAGAATCTTCATCTGTATGAACTCGGAACGTTGGATCTTCTTCAGCTAATTTATGTAAGCCCACACCTAAACGATCTAAATCACCTTGAGTTTTAGGCTCAATAGCAATTCCGATTACAGGCTCAGGAAAATTCATTGCTTCTAATACAATCGGATGTTTTTCATCACATAAAGTATCGCCAGTTTTAATATCTTTAAATCCAACTGCTGCACCAATATCACCTGCTTCTAAAAATTCAACAGGATTTTGTTTGTTTGCATGCATTTGGAAAATACGAGAGATACGTTCTTTATTTCCAGAACGCGTATTCAATACATAAGAACCTGCATCTAAACGTCCAGAATATGCACGAAAGAAACACAAACGACCTACGAATGGATCAGTTGCAATTTTAAATGCTAATGCTGTAAATGGTTCATTAACGTCTGGTTTACGGCTAACTTCTTCTCCAGTATCAGGGTTAATACCTTTAGTAACTTCTTTATCCATTGGAGATGGCATTAATTCCATAACCAAATCCAACATCGTTTGTACACCTTTATTTTTGAAAGATGAACCACAAACCATAGGAACAATTTTATTAGCAACACACGCTTTACGCAATGCATCTAACACTTCTCTTTCTGTAATTGTTTCTGGAGCGTCAAAAAACTTCTCCATAATTTTATCATCAAATTCAGAAACAGCTTCTAACATTTTCTCTCTCCACTCTGTTGCTTCTTCTAATAAATCTGCAGGAATAGGGACTTCTTGGAAAGTCATTCCTTTATCATGATCATTCCAAACAATACCACGGAAGTTGATCAAATCAACAACACCAATAAAGTTTTCTTCAGATCCAATTGGAATTTGAAGAGGAACAGCATTACCACCTAATATTTCACGAGTTTGTTTAACTACTTTTAAAAAGTCAGCTCCTTGACGATCCATTTTATTAACGAATCCTAAACGAGTCACGTTATAATTATCAGCTAAACGCCAGTTAGTTTCAGATTGAGGCTCAACACCATCAACTGCTGAAAATAAGAATACTAAACCATCTAATACACGAAGAGAACGGTTAACTTCAACCGTAAAATCAACGTGACCCGGAGTATCAATAATATTAATTTTATAATTATTATCACGATATTTCCAAAAACAAGTAGTTGCAGCAGAAGTAATAGTAATACCACGCTCTTGTTCTTGAGCCATCCAGTCCATTGTTGCAGCACCTTCGTGCACTTCTCCAATTTTATGGTTTACTCCTGTATAATAAAGGATACGCTCAGTGGTGGTAGTTTTACCAGCATCAATATGCGCAGCGATTCCTATATTTCTTGTATATCTTAAGTCCATTTCTAATTAGAATCTAAAGTGTGAAAATGCTTTATTGGCTTCTGCCATTTTATGAATATCTTCTTTCTTTTTGAAAGCTGCTCCTTCTTCTTTCGAAGCCGAAACGATTTCGCCAGCTAATTTCTGAGCCATTGATTTTTCGTTACGTTTACGAGCATAAATGATCATCCATTTAATCGCTAATGCTAACTTTCTTTCTGGACGAACTTCAGAAGGAATTTGAAAAGTAGCTCCACCTACACGGCGAGAACGAACTTCTACTTGAGGTGTAACATTTGCTAATCCTTTTTTGAAAACTTCTAATCCATCTTCGTTAGTACGTTTTGCAACGATATCTAAACATTCGTGAAATATAGTAGAAGCGGTATTTTTCTTACCGTCATACATTAAACTGTTTAAAAAACGAGTTACCAATATATCATTATATATTGGATCTGGTAATAAAATTCTTTTTTTGGCGGTCGACTTTCTCATTGTATGAAATCTATACTTTTCTTAATATTATTTTTTCTTAGCTCCTTTTGCTGGTGCAGCTACTACTCCTGCCTTAGGGCGTTTAGTTCCGTATTTAGAACGTTGTTGTTTTCTACCTTCAACACCTGCGGTATCTAAAGATCCACGAACGATATGGTAACGAACACCTGGTAAATCCTTAACACGACCACCACGTACTAATACGATACTGTGTTCTTGTAAGTTGTGACCTTCTCCAGGAATATAAGCAATAATTTCTTGCTTGTTAGTTAAACGTACCTTCGCTACTTTACGCATAGCTGAGTTAGGTTTCTTAGGGGTTGTTGTGTACACACGAGTACAAACACCACGGCGTTGTGGACAAGAATCCAAAGCGGCCGATTTACTTTTGTTGGGAGCTTTAAAGCGTCCTTTTCTTACTAATTGTGATATTGTAGGCATTTTATATCCTCTGTATTACTTGATTTTATTACTAAATTTAACTTTCCCCTCTTTTTAGGGACGGCAAAGATAGAATTATTTTTTTCATCAACAAAAAAAATGTTGATAAATATTAAAGTTTTTGCATTTTTTTTAGTAGTCGTTGGTTTTAATGGTAATTCGGGGCACAGACAGCTTACAAAGTATGAATTGACAAGACTTTTACAAATATTCATTAAATGTCATTTTTGTTAAAAAGTGAGATCGACATCTGTTTTTGAATTTTCAACTAAAAAATCTATAATAAAGTAATGGGCTTTAGGATGATTTTTAGTGTAATTTTATGATTGATTTTAAAGACCATAAAAATATGAAATTCAGTAGATATATTCTAAGTATTACTCTATTATTTTGTTTCACTAATTATTATTCTCAAAAGTTTAATGCAGGCTTTTCTGCTGGGTTAACGGTAAGCGACATTGACGGGGCCGATACGCGTGATCCTGATAATGACTTTCATAAAGTAGGATTTACCGTTGGAGCACTTGTAAATACTCAACTTACAAAGAAATCGATATTACAATTTGAAATTAATTATATACAAAAGGGAAGTTTACAACCACCAGATTCCTTGAATAATGGGTATTTTAAGATTGCGCTCGGCTACGTGGAAATTCCTATTTTAATTAAACGTCAAATTTATTTTAATTGGAAACAAAAACGTATTAATAAATTAGATTTTGAATTTGGCTTATCATACGGTAGAATGGTGTATAATGAGGTTGTTGGGGGCACAAATTACACGCTATCGTCTGCAAGCCAGTATTACAACTATAATGATGTTAGCGCCTTGTTGGGTTTAGATTACAACTTTACAAAGAACATTTATTTTTGTTTTCGATACAGTAATTCACTGATACCAACTATTAAAAAGAACACTGCTAATTACGGTACACAAAGCATCAATACTATTAACAAGGGTAATAGTATGGTGTTTCAATTTAGTTTCAAGTTTGTTTTGAATGGTAAAAAACAAGAAACAACTCCAGTTAGTACGACTCCTGTTAGTCAATAATATAAACGATAAAGTAACACTAAACCAGCTCCACTGATTTTAATTTGAATAGCGTTTTCTCCTTGATAATAGCTTGTACCGGACGTTTTTCAATTTTACTTTCGAGCCACGAAATAATATCGAAATATAAAAAGGCGCGTTTTTCGAATTTATTTTTTTGCAAGTTTTCCATTTGTTCTTTTAATAAAGTAAATCGCTTCTTAACGTTCTTAATTTCACTTTCCATTAACAACCGTTTCAAGAAATCAAGAATATGTTTTTGGTATAACGACAAATCTCCTTTTTTAATAAAAAAACGATAGGTTGATTTTATATAAGATTCTACCAAATCATCGTTCCCTAATTCAAAATGGCATATCAAGGAGAGTATACGAGCAAAGGAGTGCAGATCCTCTCGCAGGGCTATTTCACGCTCATTGGTAATTTTATTTAACCACGTTAAAGCAACTCTATAATTTCCACTTCCAAAATATAAACAGGCAATTTTATAATAAAATAAAAGAATGGAATGCTTATCTAATTTTGTAACGATCTTATGTAATTCATGTTCTAAAGCTCCAACGATGCGGGTTCCGGACTTGAATTCGCCCAACATAAAATGGCGGTTAATCTCATGAATGTAAATGGCTTTAAATAAATTGAGATTTAAATTTTCGGTGAGGATAATTTTTTTCTCTCGCTTAATCGCAATTAATTGCTTTAATGTTTCGGTAAATTCTTTGAGTTTATATAACTTGTTTTGAGCCGCCAACAGGCTATTGAGAGCCTTTATGTACATTTCAGGCTTCAATGCTTTCATTTCAGGTTGTTTTTCGAAGAGTTCAATCAATTTAGTCGCATAGGTATAACCCAATTTAAAATCTTGTATAAAAAAATAAAAACTCACATAGCATTTATAGAGATATAATTTTTCGTGAAAGGATATTTTTTTTAGATCGTACGAAGGTAAACTATCATTAAAAAATCGAGTGACTTTATCTAAGTCTTTTTTATTTCTAACAAAACCATATTTCGTATAATAAGAATCGAGCTTGAGCGATAAGTTTGAAAAAATATTAATGTTTTGAATACTCTTAGTTACCTGTATTGTTTCATCAATAATATTATTAACTCGCTCTTCATTTCCTTCATCTAAGGTTTTGGAAATTACTAATTTTTCCAACTCTAAAATTTCTAATAAAAAAACGGATTGATCATTAGTAATAGCCATACGCTTGGCTTTATCAATCATTTTAACACATTCTTTATACAAACATTTACTGTATAATAATCTGGAATAATCAATGAGTTCTAACAGCTTGATACTACTTAAACTATTGCTATTTCCTAACCTCAAGCTTTTTAATAATTGAAAATATAAATGTGTTTTTAAATTGGGTAATTGCTTAGGATTTAATGCTTTTTCTCGCTCAAGAATTTTCGTTTCGTTATATTCTTTTTGTTTTTCAATAGCGTCAAATAAGATGATAAATTTTTTATCGGCAATAGCTCCTAATCGTGAAACGTATAACTTAAAAAAACGTTTTTCACCTTTTGATAAGGCCTTGATCAAATTGAATAATTGCTCAGTTTTTACGTTAGACATCGTATTATTAAAATAATATAACTCTTTATTTATAGGTATTTTAACAAAAATACATAATAATAATATCATTTATCAATCGTATCAAATTTTAATTTTAATTACCGATCATAGGTAAGTAGAAATACCTTTGGATTTATAAATAAAAAGTATGAAAATTACAGCGGCAATAACAGGTGTAGGTTCCTATCTTCCTGATTATATTTTAACGAACGAAGAATTAGAAAGGACTATTGATACCACGAATGAATGGATCATGAGTAGAAGTGGTATCAGTGAACGTTGCATATTAAAAGATAAAGACAAAGCCAGTGCGTATATGGCGGCTGAAGCAGCTAAGCAGTTATTATCCAAAAAAGGATTATCGCCATTAGATATAGAATTAATAATTGTTGCAACTGTTACGCCCGACCATCAATACCCTGCTACTGCTAATATTGTAGCCGATATGATTGGTGCTAAAAACGCATGGGGCTTTGACATACAAGCTGCTTGTTCGAGTTTTATTTACGCCTTAACTACGGCTTCAAAATTTATTGAATCGGGTGCACATAAAAAAGTATTAGTCATTGGTTCTGATAAAATGAGTAGCATCGTAGACTTCACTTGCCGTAAAACTGCCATTTTATTTGGCGACGGCGCAGGTGCAGTATTGCTAGAACCTACAACGGATGGCACTGGTATTATTGATAGTCGCATGTATTCTGATGGTAGTGGAAAAAAATATTTATACCAACCTGCAGGCGGAAGCTTAATGCCTTCATCTATAGAAACAGTTACCAATAAAGAACATTTTGTTGTGATGGATGGCCCTGCTGTGTTTAAAGTAGCGGTTATTAAAATGGCTGAAGTGGCGGCTGAGATGATGGAACGCAATCATTTAACCTCTGACGACGTTGCTTTTTTAGTACCCCACCAAGCGAATAAACGCATCATTGAAGCCACTGCCAACCGCATGGGAGTGAGTATGGATAAGGTTATGCTTAATATTCAAAAATACGGAAATACAACTTCTGCCACCCTACCCTTATGTTTGGCGGAATGGGAACATCAGCTTAAAAAAGGCGATAACCTAATATTAACCACATTTGGCGCAGGTTTTACCTGGGGTGGCTTATATTTAAAATGGAGTTATTAATGTTTAAAATGAGAATTTTTCACAAAAAGATACAATTTCTGAAATTATAAATTTCATATATTTGTTTTAATATTATATAATATATAACTTTAACAATGAATTTATTTGTTCCCGCACATCAATTTGAAATTAGGTTTACGAATTTAATTAATTTTCCTTTTATTATAAGAGAGGTATTAAGTCCTTTTGTTCCTTTAGCTAAAGCTATTCAAATCGAGAGAGAAAATACTTTGCAGGCGAGGTTTACTCTAACATTTGACACTTATAGTGTTTTAGTTTTCTGGGATAGAGTAGTTTTTAGATTTGAGGGGGATACTAGCACTCTATTAGAAAATAATTCTATTGTTGAAGAACCCTTTTTTAATATTTTTTCAAAAATCAAAGAGTTAAAAGATTTTGGAACAATTACAAATATGCTTCATTATACTGTATGTATGAATATTATTGAAGGAAAAACTAAAGAAGTCGTGGTTAATGATTTTTCTAAAATGTATCTAAACGAGTCTACAAAAAAAATAATGTCAAACCCAAATGATTTAGGCATAATATTAGAAGATAAGATTGGGTCAATAGGAATAAACATCAATTTTGGTCCTTATACTGGGATAGATGATTTAAAAAACAGAAATATCACTCCTGTCACTGACCACATAATCGAAAACTCAGCAAAATTTGGAGAATTTGCTGAAATAAAACTGGTTGAAACTAGCAAAATTGCAAACTTCAAAAAATATAAAGAATTATCAACGTTATCAAATGACTATCTAAAAAAATTATGGCCACAACTATAACAGATACTGAAATGTTTCGATTTAGTAAAATTGAAAAGCTACAATATGAGGAAGTTAATAAAAAGTCTGATCGACATGATACTGTTTATATATCTGATGATATATTAAAACCAGACATTTTTCTAAACCAACTTTTAAATACTCGTAGTTTTCTATCAAATGAACCATGGGATAAAGTTCAAAATATTCATTCTAGAGTTTTAAAAATCTCTAAGGATATGGTTACTTGTGAATGCCTCATTGATAAGGAAAAAAACATTTTTGAGAACAGAAATTTCCCAAAGTATTTATTTAATCATATTGAAAAATTAAATAATAACCCCTATATAATTCTTACAATAAAATCAAAAACTGGTTCAACAAGAATTGATATTCTTGATGGTGAAAAGCTAGTAGATAAAAAAAGGTTTGAATTAAAAGATTCATGGGATGACTTAGAAGGCTCTGATTTTGGAGTACCTCTAAACTCTCCAATTCGATTATGATGAAAATAACGTTCAAAAATGTTGGACAAGGTGATTCAATAATTTTAGAATGTAAAGATAAAGATTTACTAAAAATTTGCATTGTTGATTGTAAAACATACAATAATGAAAATCCAGTATTGCAACATGTTATTCTAAATAAATACAAAAGTATTGATTTATTAATTTTATCTCATCCCCATCTAGATCATTTTTCTGGCTTTACTGAATTGATTAACTACTGTATAGATAATAGTATTCAAATAAAATACTTCCTCCATACATGTAATAATATGCCTGCTTATTGGAAAGCTGCTACTACAAATAACGAAGCGTCAAACGAGGTAATAAAATTATTTCAAGCTATTAGAAATGCTAATGATAAAATAGGCATGTATTTCTCTCAAATACAAGCTGAAACGCCAACTAGTGAAATTAGTTTAGGCACAAACTATAAATTAAAAATACTTGCGCCAACTTCAAAAGCATTTGATTATTATGCTAAAAATCATGTAATTCAACCTATTGAAGAAGAAACAGGTAATAATCCTAGTGCAAACTGGTTATCCACAATTATCAAAATTCATTGTGATGATTGGTTTATTTTACTTACATCTGATGTTGAAGAATCCATTCTTGCCTATTATTTAACAAAAAAAAATGAAGATATTCAAGGGCGTCTAGTTTTAGCTCAAAGTCCACATCATGGTTCCTTTAATAATCATAAAAATTCATTTTGGAAAAAATTAACTAAAGAAAAAAATACTCCCGTTATATTTTCTGTAGGTAAAAATCAATATAATCATCCTTCTGAAAAAGTTGTTTCATCATTCAGAGAAAATGGCTATGAAATTTTTTCCACAAATGAAGTTGGAGGTCTAAATATTACTCCATTAACAAAAATAGCTTCCGAAACATCCAATATTCTTGATGTATTTGGAGAGTTTGTTTCAAAACAAATAAATAACAAATTAAATGGTGATAAAGTATTTCAAGTGGATAAAACAGGAAAAGTAACTATATTATAACATATTGCATTTCCTCTTAAACTTTGTCATTTTGTCACTTTTACTCTCTTGGTACAACCTTTGACTAAGAAGAGCGGAAAAAATTTATATTCTTACACAAACCTAAATATTTTAAAACATGAGCACCGGAAAAATTAATGTACAAACCGAAAACATTTTCCCAATTATTAAAAAGTTTCTTTATTCTGATAACGAAATCTTTTTACGCGAATTAGTAAGTAATGCAACTGATGCTACTCAAAAATTAAAAGCGTTAACATCCATGGGCGAAGCCAAAGGAGAGTTAGGTGATTTGAAAATTGAAGTGAAAGTTGATAAAGCTGCTAAAACCATTACCATTAAAGATAAAGGTATTGGTATGACTGCTGAGGAAATCGAAAAATACATTACTCAAATTGCTTTTAGTGGTGCAGAGGAATTCGTGACGAAATACAAAGATAAGGTTGATAAAAACGTAGTTATTGGTCATTTTGGTTTAGGGTTTTACTCTGCCTTTATGGTAGCTGCTCGTGTTGAAATATTTTCATTATCATACAAAGAAGGTTCTAAAGCAGTTCGTTGGGAGTGCGATGGAAGCCCCGAATATACAATTGATGCAAACACCACTAAAACAGATCGTGGTACTGAAATCGTATTACACGTAGCAGAAGACAGTTTAGAGTTTTTAGAAAATTCGAAAATTGAAGGTCTATTAAAAAAATATTGTAAATTTTTGCCAGTTGAAATTGTTTTCGGAACAAAATCAGAATGGGTACCAACAGGCGAAAAGCCCTTCGACTCCGCTCAGGGTGACAAACAAGGTGAAACTGAAATTCAAGTTGAAAACATTATCAATAATCCTGTACCAGCGTGGATCAAAAAACCAATTGATTTAAAAGATGAAGATTACAAAGCGTTTTACAGAGAGTTGTATCCAATGCAATTTGAAGAACCTTTATTTCATATCCATTTGAATGTAGATTATCCATTTAACTTAACGGGTATTTTATATTTCCCTAAATTATCTAACAAGTTTGAAGCACCGAAAGACCGCATACAATTATACAGCAATCAAGTGTTTGTAACTGATAACGTAGAAAATATTGTTCCTGATTTTTTAACGATGCTGCGTGGTGTGATTGATAGTCCGGATATTCCGTTAAACGTAAGTCGTAGTTATTTACAAGCTGATAGCAACGTTAAAAAAATATCGGCACACATCACTAAAAAAGTAGCCGATAAATTAGAAGAAATATTTAAAAAGGATCGTCCTGATTTTGAAGCGAAATGGGATGATATAAAAATATTTGTTCAATACGGAATGATTAGCGATGATAAGTTTTATGAAAAAGCATCGAAGTTTGCTTTAGTAAAAAACACTGACGCGAAAGCCTTTACATTAGAAGAATATGAAGCGCATGTGAAAGCGAATCAAACGGATAAAGACAATAAAGTAGTTTATTTATATGCAACTAATATGGATGAACAACATACATATATTGATGCGGCTAAGTCTCGCGGATATGATGTATTATTAATGGATTCGCCATTAGATTCACATTTAATTAATCATTTAGAAAGCAAATTAAATAATACACAATTTGTACGTGTTGATGCTGATACCGTTGAAAAATTAATTAAGAAAGAAGATGCGCAGCCAAGTAAATTAACGGAAGAAGAGCAAACAGCTTTGAAACCAATTGTAGAAGGTGTTGTAGCGAAAGAAAAATACACAGTAACCTTTGAAAGTTTAAGCGAAACAGATTCTCC
>JANYGR010000222.1 GCA_025359355.1 Bacteroidota bacterium
AACTATAATAAAACAACATATTAAAATAGCAATAATACATATTAATTTAAACCAAGTTGTTTGCCAGTAGGCAGGTACAATAGAAAACGTTACAACAATTGGCTTCACATTATACTCTTTTGTAATAAGCGAAAGTGTTAATGTATAATTACCGACAGCTAAATTTTGAAAACTAACATGCTGATTTTCGCTAATCCCACCTTGATTATTAGTCCCCGTTAATTCATACATCATTTTAGGAATACTCGTGGAGTATGAAATGATATCCACATTACACTCCAAATTATTTTGATTGTAATTTAAATGTTCTAATTCATTTAAACTTGTTTGTATACCATTAATTAATAAAGAAGTTAAATTTAGAAAGATGGGCTTGTCACTATTTATTGTTTTTTCATTGATAGTAACTAATCCATAGGTTGTAGCTAAATAAATTGTATGATCAAATGATAATGCGCTTTTAACTTCTTCTTCATATAACTCTTTCCATTTTTTTAAATTGTCATCTAAACCATCATTATAAAATAATCCTTTATTAGTTGATAATAAAAATCTATTATCTTCCGTAAAATTTATATCATAAACAATATTACTCGGTAAACCATTGGTAATAGTATATTGTTTTAATTCGTTATTTTGGGATAATTTAAACAATCCAGAACCCTTGCTACAAAACCAATAATTATTAAATTTATCCTTCACAATTTTTGTAATCACACAATTTTTAGTTGACAACAAATATTTTGGTTGTAAAAATTGAGTATTGATAAATTGATAAATACCATTATTGGTGGCAGCTAAAATGTGTTGATTTCTATATTCACACCAATAACACTTATAGTTTATATATAATTTATTTATTATTTTATTTTTATAAAAAATAATAGGACCATCTTGTTTAGAAAATAATATAGAGTCTTTTCCAATTAAAATCATATTTTTGGAGCTTTCTCCTTTTCTTAAAGATTTAAAATCATAAGATGTATTATTCAAATTAATTTTTTTAAATCCATGTCTGAATATAACATAATAATTACTACCATATTCGCAAATATCAAATGGTTCATTATCAAATCTGAAATCTTCATTATGAACTTTAATCATTTTACTATTTTTAATTAAAAAAATAGCTCCATTTGTATATGCAATAAATACATTTTTATTTACTTTTTTTATAAATGAAATTGGAATTCCAAATATTTTATTTTCTTTATAATTAATTACATGTAGATCTTTGCAATGAAATAATCCTAATCCCTCACTTGAAACCCACAAGCCATTATTAGAGTCGATTAAGACATCGTTAATAGTTTTATTATTAAAATAATGATTAACTATTGAATCATTCTCATCTAATTCAAATAACCCGTTATTATAGCATGCCACCCAAAGATGATTATTTTTATCTTTAGCAAAATTTAATATATAACTACTTAGTTGGATTTCCTTCAAAAGTCCTTTTTCATCAATCTTTATAATTTTTGAATATCCAGATATATAGATATTATGATTATACTTTTTGGTATACTTAGGATTATAATAAATGGGCTTATATTTAAAACGAAAAGAACTGATTAATTTATTATCATGCAAGAACTGTCCATTCAGGTATATATCACTACTACCATTTTTAATTTCAATATTGTCAATGTTCCAACTAGAAATAATCCCTCGTTTAAATTCGATAGCAGAAAAACTTAGTGAGTCCTTTTGTATTTGATCACTTAATTTAAAGCTTTTGTATCCTTTGTTTTTAAATAATTTATAGCTTCCATTTTTGGAAATTATGTATATATTTAAGGAATCATCTACATAAATTTGATAAATTGTATACGACTTTTTTTTAAATTCACTTAAATCAGTAGTTGTTTCCTTTACGATAAAAGCACTATCATTTTTGATTTCGTATATATTAGAATTAGCGTTCGCGACCCATTTTCGCCCATTTTCATTCTCATAAATACAATAAATAAAGGATTCTCCAAATGATAAATTTTTAAGTACAGGTTCAAACGTTTTACCATTATATTTCATTGCTCCATAATTGGTAAAGAGCCATATATAACCTTTAGTATCTTGATGAAGGTTATATACTTCGTTAGATAATAACCCATCTTTTGTTGTATAATTATCAAATTTTATAGTTTGAGCATTACTAAAAACAGTAATACACATAAAAAATAAAATATAAAGTCTTTTTACCATTCTTATTAAGTTCAACAAATCTATATAAACTAAAATACAGAAACTAAAAAATCATGTGCTAAAAATCCCTTTTACGGTAGTGCTCATTTTTGTAGGTTATCTAGATTTGCCAAATCTTATTAATCATTTAATCTTAAATAATACAAAAACAATCTCATGAAAAAACAAATTATTACAACTCTAGTGTTCACCTCAATATTAGCCACTAAATCATTCGGACAATGGGGAAATGGAACAATGAATACACAAATTCAAACAACAAATGGTTACGTTGGTATTGGAACTGCTACTCCGCCAGCAAAACTAATCATATGGGATAATAACAATGTTTCTGATGAGTCACAAATGATTCGGTTAGGAATGAGTTCTAGCTATGATTATAGAATTTTTAGACAAAAAGCTGATGGTGTATTAAGATTTGATGGTAACCAAACAACTTTTAGTAGTTTTAGGTTTTCAACAAGTGCTGCGGCATATGCTTTATCCATTTTAAATAGCGGTAATATTGGTATTGGAACAAGTTCACCCTTATATAGAGCGCATATTAATGGTGATTTATTTGTGACTCATCAGAAACATTGTTATTATCCCATATGATTAGTTTTGCTGGCGGAGTAGCAGTTCCAATACCAACGT
>JANYGR010000286.1 GCA_025359355.1 Bacteroidota bacterium
TAAACAAACAATAATCACTTTCCATTTATTTTTTACAACCTCAAAACCCCACGACACTATTAATAAAAAGGGGATAAATAAAATTAAATTATAATCCCGCCTAATGATGGGTTTGTATATTATATCCACTAACAGAGGCAAAACTAAGGTTAGCAGCAACCATAAAACAATTGTTGTTTTGTTTAGACTCTGTGATTGTTTTGTTTTCAAAAAATAAATACTATAAACCACTAATAACCCCAAGCAGATAATAAACAGCACGGGATCCTGTCCCAAAAAAATATATAAATGTGCAAAAACAATAAATGGAGAGCTGCTTGCATCCAGATACTCATTACCACTTTTTACTAAATAAATAAATGTACTAAGTACTATGGCGATAATAAGCGCGATGCAAGTAAAACTTACAAATGCTAATAATAAATTTGTTTTAGGTAATTGTTTTTTGAAATAAAACAACAACGCAATAATACCTTGACTAATAAAAATAAACGCAAAATAATAATGACACAAAATAGCGAGGCTTGTAAATAAAACATAGCAAACAAGGCCAATTACAGAGACTTTTGGCTTTAAAAAATCTAAAAAAAAGTAAAACGATAGTACGGAAAACAACAGCACTTCATTGTAAAATCTTGGCACGTTGGCTAGCGAAATAAAAGACAGTGCAACTACAACCAAAAAAGCTGAAAATCGCGCCTCGGCTTCACTACTACTTATTTTTTTTGATAATGCGTAAACCGTTGGTATTAGCATTATGTTAAAGAAAAAGGAAAATGCTTTTCCTTTTAAAATACTAAACCCCACCAAAGAAAACCAACCTCTGTAAAAAATAAAATCAAATATAGGAAGCCCCCTTTCACAAACTAAAAGTAATTGATCGAATGGCATCGAAGGATGGGAATAGTAAAAAAATTCAGACTCTTCAATCGACAAATTAATAGGATCCACGCCTATGGCTCTTATGATGATGGCAAAAACACAAACTCCAATTAAATAATAAGTGTTGCTTATTTTTTTAAAGTGTTCATACGTTTGGTTTAGCAAATCCATACCAACACAAGTGTTTTTACTTTATTCATAGTTCAAAAATTACGAATTAAATGTACTAAAATTATGCAGATAAAATATCTAAGATAGTTAGCATCTCAGGATTCAATTCATCAATATGTTTCACCGCATTTTTAAAAGGCGTATAGCATACTTTTTTATTAACGATGCCAATCATTTCATTGTTGTGATTTTGTTGCAAAGCCTTAACTGCGTAGTAACCCATTAAGCTAGCATTTACACGTTCCATACATGTTGGATTGCCTCCTCGTTGTATATGCCCTAAAATAGTTACCCTCACGTCAAACTCAGGACATTCGTTTTTGATTATTTTTGAAACTTCAAACGCACCACCCGTTTCATCACCCTCCGCTACAATAACTATTTTACTAGATTTTGTTTTTCGCCATATTTTCTTTTTACTAAGCAATATCTCCAAATCATTTTTTCGTTCCGGAATTAAGATGGCTTCCGCGCCACAAGCAATAGCAGATCTAAGAGCGATTAATCCAGCATCTCGTCCCATTACCTCAACCACAAAAATCCGATCATGGCTTTCGGCAGTATCTCTGATTTTATCAATAGCTTCGGTAACCGTATTAATAGCCGTATCATAACCAATGGTAAAGTCTGTCCCAACCAAATCGTTGTCAATCGTGCCAGGGCAACCTACTGTTTTTACAGAATGGTATTTACTAAACTCGTTCGCTCCTTTAAAACTGCCGTCTCCACCAATAACAATAAACCCATCTAATTGGTGTTTTTCAAAAGTTTGAGCTGCGTGTTTCATCCCCTCTTCCGTCATAAAACGCTTACTACGAGCCGTTTTTAAAATTGTTCCTCCCCTATGAATAATGTTTGCTACTTTTTCTGTGGTCATTGCTACAAAATCATTATCCATAATTCCTTCGTAGCCTCTATAAAAACCAACAACTTCAATACCCTCAGCACAAGCTGTTCTAACAATGGCTCTGATACAAGCATTCATCCCCGAAGAATCTCCTCCCGAAGTGATTAATCCAATTTTTTTTACTGTATTTTGCATAACCGTTAATTTACTATTTTAGATATGACCTAAGAATAACACTTTATTGAACTCTTTTGGCAATTAAAGGTACTATTTTTAACTTAAATCACGGTTTTGGTGACAATTTTCACTTTTTTGAGTGTCTAAAAAGCGAGTTTTTGTTTGCATTATTTTACTATATTTGCCCCCTAACTAACCACTACACAAATGATTTAT
>JANYGR010000240.1 GCA_025359355.1 Bacteroidota bacterium
CTGCAGGCTGGGCAAGTGCAGCTACTGCTCGTAGTAAAGGGTTAGAGTCGCAATTTATGAATATTGCCGGTTTAGCGTTTACTCGTAAAACAGAGTTGATGTTTATGAGAACCTCTTTATTTGGAGGTTCGGGTGTTAGTATCAATACATTTGGATTGTCTCAACGAGTTGGCGAAACTGGCGCTATTGGCTTGGGTATTACGTCTATTGATGGTGGAAAAATTAACAGAACCACTGAAGATCAGCCAGAAGGTGGATTAGGTACTTACACTCCTAAATTTACAAACATTGCATTATCTTATGCAAAAGGTTTTTCGGATAATATTTATGGTGGAATTACGGTTCGTGTTATTTCTGAAGGGATTGATAACGTTAAAGCTCAAGGAGTTTCTATAGATGCAGGTATCCAATACCACACAGGCAAATACGATCAGTTACATTTGGGTGTTTCGTTGAAAAATGTCGGACCAAAAATGCAGTACAAAGGTGATGGTTTATCTGTGCAAAATACAATAACCAATGCTTATGGAAATACGTATCAATTAACAGCAGCTAATAAATCAGGTCAATTTGATTTACCTGCTTTATTAAATATTGGATTAGCGTATGATTTCTATTTAACAAAAGATACTTCAGGCTTATTAAAGACACACCGTATTACCGTAGCAGGTAACTTTACATCTAATTCGTTTACAAAAGATAATTTTTTATTAGGTGTAGAATATAGCTGGAAAGAAATATTGATGTTACGTGGTGGTATGTATATGGAAAAAGGAACATTTACAGGAGATGCAAATCGTTCAACTGCGATGAATGGACCAACTGGAGGAGTTACCGTTGAAATCCCAATTGGAGCTAAAAAATCTACTTTCGGAATTGACTATGCGTATCGTGTAACCAATTCATTTAAAGGTATTCATACTTTTGGAGCGAGAATAAACTTTTAATTATAATAAATTTTTTAATTCTTAATGCAAAGAATCCCGAATCATATTCGGGATTCTTTTATTTTAAAAACACACAAATATGTCTACAATAGCTTACTACACAGAGGAAGGGTTGAAAAAACTGAAGGATGAATTACAACAATTAAAAACCGTAGAACGAAAAAGTGTAATACGACAAATTTCAGAAGCTCGTGATAAGGGTGATTTATCAGAGAATGCGGAGTATGATGCTGCAAAAGATGCGCAAGGATTATTAGAATTGAAAATTGCTAAATTAGAAGATATTATTTTCAATGCACGCATAGTAGATAGTTCACTTTTAGATATTTCTAAAGTGAGTATTCTTACAACTGTAAAAATTAAGAATCTAAAGAATAACGTTGAGATGAAATATACCATCGTTGCTGAAAATGAAGCGGATTTAAAAGCAGGTAAAATATCAATAGATTCACCAATAGGAAAAGGATTATTAGGTAAAAAAGTGGGGGATAAAGTAGACGTGACTGTTCCCGCTGGCATTATTCCTTTCGAAATAATAGAAATTACCATCTAACTAATGCCAAGTATTTTTTCTAAAATTATTGCGGGAGAAATCCCTTGTTATAAAATAGCTGAAAATGCTGATTTTATAGCATTCTTAGATGTTTTCCCGCTTAGAAAAGGACACGTGTTAATTGTTTCTAAAAAAGAAGTAGATTATATTTTTGATTTAGATAATGAAACTTATTTAGGTCTAATGAATTTTTCAAAAATAGTTGCCGTAGCGCTTAAAAAAGCAATTCCTTGTAACAGGGTAGGAGTATGTGTTGTAGGATTAGAAGTGCCTCACGCGCACGTTCATTTAATTCCAATCAATACCGTAAATGATATGAATTTTAGCAATGCTAAATTGACGTTATCAAAAGATGAATTTGAGGAAATTGCAAATTCAGTCAAAAAACATCTGTAAGAACCCCCTCTAAACCCTTATTAAATCTGTTAAATTCACTAATGCTATAATTTGTAGCAGTACTATGCTTGTTTTTGTTGTTATTTTGCTGAAAGAAAAAAACAAGCATGTTAGTAAAAACGTATGGAAGTGCCGTGCACGGCATTACAGCTACCACCGTAACTGTAGAGGTAAACATTGGACAAGGAATAAATTTTTATTTAGTAGGATTGCCCGATAGTGCAGTCAAAGAGAGTCACCAGCGTATTGATGCTGCATTAAAAAATAATGGATTAAAAATTCCAGGCAAACAAATTACCGTAAACATGGCGCCGGCAGACATTCGCAAAGAAGGTTCTGCTTACGATCTAACTATAGCCGTTGGCATATTAGCGGCTTCAGAACAAATTATTTCTGAAGAAGTTTCAAAATATATTATCATGGGTGAACTAGCTTTGGACGGCGAACTTCGTCCCATTAAAGGAACGTTGCCAATTGCAATTAAAGCGAAACAAGAAGGGTTTAAAGGTGTCATTCTTCCTGAGGAAAATGCTAAAGAGGCTGCGGTTGTTGATGGATTAGATATTTATGGGATTACTAATATCAAGCAAATTATTGATTTTTTTAACGGCACCATTGATTTACAAAAAACAACCATTAATATTGAAAATGAATTTTTAGCCAGACTCGATGATTTTGAATATGATTTTTCTGATGTGAAAGGCCAAGAAAATATCAAACGTGCTTTAGAAATTTCGGCGTCTGGTGGACATAATGTTATTTTAATAGGTCCGCCGGGAGCAGGGAAAACAATGCTTAGCAAACGTATGCCTTCTATATTGCCACCGTTAACGTTAGACGAAGCATTAGAAACAACTAAAATTCATAGCGTGGCTGGGCGAACAAGCAAAACAATGGGCTTAGTTACTAAGCGTCCATTTCGAAGCCCACATCACACAATTAGTGATGTGGCATTAGTTGGCGGTGTGAATTATCAAAGTAGATGCAAAATTTCCAAAGTAAGTGCGAATAACACCCTTTATATAAAGGTAAATAAAATTAAGTCCTAATTATTCTGAATAAAATTTAATTTGACTTATAATAAATTTAGAATCAACTGTAACGTAACCAAACTCTTTATAATCTTTAAAAATATTTTTTCCTAAATTACTCGCTAAGGATTCTAGCATATCTTTATTCTTAAAGTACTTTATTAAATCAGCCTTTTGTTGGTGAGGAATCCTTGCCCAAACATGATCAAATTTATCCACAACTAATAAATTTCTGAATTCAATTTCATTGGAATATATTTTAAATTCCTCGGACGTCATGTTGAAAGTATCTGCCATATTATTTTAAATAAATTATTCTATTTTACACGTTCTTAAGACATTTAAAAAAATGTCGCCTTCATTATCAACATGATGCAACCTCATTTTTTGCATCTACTGTAAATATACATTTTGTAGTAAATAATAACCTGTTTTTACAAAAAAACATATGAAAAGGACAGATAAATATAAAAAGGAATTAGAGGAAAAGCTTTATTCTTCTCATGAACAATTAAACAATTCAGACTGGTTATTAGTATTCTTACTCGGCAGTCATGAATTTATGAAATCAAAAAAACAAGGGAATTTCTGATATCATAACTAAAAAATTAAGCCCAATACAATTAGTTCAATATTATAAATTATCAAAAAAAGAAATTGATGCCTTATTGAAATATTCTGCGACTCTTTTTTTAACAATTAGCGATAAAATTACGAGGGTG
>JANYGR010000303.1 GCA_025359355.1 Bacteroidota bacterium
ATCGGCATTAGTCCGTCTGACGGCTTAATTATTGATTATTGGGAAGATTAATAAAGTAACTATAACTTTATTTTATTTCTTTACCAGTTTAATTGTTCGTTGAACCCCACCTTCCATGGTTAGTTTACAAACGTATAAGCCAGCAGCTAAATCATTCACCAAAATAATTTCTTGTTGTGAATTTGCAATCAAGCGTTTCACTACTTTCCCAGTAAAATCAATTAGTTCAATTGATTTTACTGCAATCTCTGATTTAATATTAACCTCATCGATTACAGGATTTGGATATACATCAATCGTTATCGTTTTATTTATTTCTGCTAAGCCATCACATACGATAACATCTTGTACTTCAATGTGAGAAGCTGAACAACCATTACTGCCTGTAATACTATAGGTAATAGGATAACTTCCTGCTCCGATAGATGGGTCAAAAGAATTGCCTGTCACGCTTGTTCCATTAAACGTTCCGCCGGTAGGTGTTGCTGTTAATGTTAAAATAGGGCCATTTGAACACAATATTGATTTTAATGAGAATATAATAATAGGTGATTCTTTCACTGCTACCTGATGTGTTTGAGTAGCGCTACAATTTCCATTAAATGCAGTTACCGAATAAATGGTTGTAGCAGTTGGAGCAACAGAAGTGATTACTGATATTGCTCCGGAACTCCAGCTGTATGAAGTTGCGCTAGATGCCGTTACTGTCATCGTTGCAGTTTGACCATTGCAAATAGAATCTGTTCCTGTAACTGACAATGTTGGCGTTTGTATAACAGTTATTGCTAATGAAGTAGAATCCTTACAACCATTGGCTGTAGTGCCTACCACACTAATCGTTGTTGAAGTTGTAGCAGAAATAGTGTTTGTATTAGCTGTGGCTCCATCATTCCATAAATAATATGTAGAACCACTTGCTGTATAAATTGATGATGTATTTGCACACACCACTGAATTACCAGAAATAGATACCAATCCAGCAGGGTATGTATTTACACTCACCGTTTTTGTTTGACTGCATCCTGTGATTGTATTAGTACCCGTAACAGTTAATGTTGATAATCCAGTCGGCGTAAACGTATTAACATTTGTAGTTACTCCGTTACTCCAATTATACACATCCGTTCCAGATGCTGTGAGTGATACTGTTTTACCTGGGCATGCAATGGCAGTACCCGTAACTGAAATCGTTGGAGTTGGGTTAACCGTTAATGTAAACGTTTTTTGAGTAAAACAACTATTCGTATACGTTGCTGTAACAGTAAAAATAGTTGTTACTGGAGAAGATACAATATTAGTATTACCAATAAATCCATCGCTCCATAAATATAAGTTTCCATTTCCGGTAGCATTTAATGTGACTGTTTGATTAGGGCATACGGCAACTGTAGAACCTGCAATTGCAAGTGTTGGCGAACTAATAACATTCATCGTATATTGTCCTGATGAACTACATCCATTATTGCTTGCCGTTACAGAATAAACCGAAGTTACAGTTGGTGTAATTATGATACTTGCTGTGGTCGCTCCTGTGTTCCAAACATAAGATTGTCCACCGGTGGCAATTAATGTTTCTTGTGCGTTATTACACATACTGCTATTCCCTCCAATCACAACTGTAGGCGTTGCATATACTGTAACAGCTAATGTTAAGGTAGGGGACGTTGAACAGGTATTTTGAGCATACACACTCAAAATTCCACTCGTTGCACCGCTCATATAATTTATACTAATGCTATTTGATATAGTAGGAACAATCGAATTATTTAAAGAACTATTCATACCTGAGTATGCCCAATTATACGTATCTGTATTACCTGAAGGATTTACAGCATACACAACTCCCGTTTGTCCCGAACAAACAGATGATGTTGATACAGAAAAAGCGCTTATAGCTGAAGGCGGCGGAATTGTTGTGATTGATGTTACCATTGTATCTCCACAGTTTAAAGCATCTTTTACAATAAGCGTATATGATCCCGCTGATAATCCGGAGACTAACGCTAAATCATTAAAATCACCTAACCCATCGTTGCTCCAATCAATTAAGACTGTACCAGAACCCCCGATAATTGTTCCTTCTGCCATACCATTAGTTCCACTTGGACAAATAACATTCCCTACTGCATCACTTATGAATAAAGGATAAAAACTACCAGTTGAAATCATAATGCGAAATGTGATTTGATAGGTTTGCGGACAACCACCATCTGATGAAGTGGAGGTGTATTGAACCGTTTGTGTTGTATTGGTAACATTGCTAGCTAAAGTAACCGTTGTCGTATTTATTGTTGTTATACCGCTAGCAACCGGAGTTGTAGAAGGATATGCAACATCATCATTTTCATATCCGCGCCATACCAATGTTAATGCTGTGGGGATATTTTGATAACAATTATAACTATGATCGAAAAACACGCCTGATGTTGGCGAGAATACAGCTAACCCCGGCGTATTTGTAAATACAGTATACGGCCCGTTGTTTTCATTAACATAAGCCATATTACACATACCAATACTTCCCGCAACAGGTACATTATTAGTTAATGAAGCGGCAGAATTATCTGTGGCTTTAAATTCAAATAAGAAATCGCTATTATCGCTGGCTCCTGCATCACAATCAAATGTGCTCATTACACTAATGCTTTCAACCTTCACTTTAATGTTAAGTTGCGAAAACACATTAGTTGTGTTAAATAAAATAATAGTGAAGATTAATGTGTAAAATTTATTCATTATAATAATATATTGTTTGAATGACTAAATTACAAAAAGCTACCTAATCAAAAACTATTATTTTCAATAAATGTACAACAACACATTTATAGTTAACAAAAATGCCCCTTGATAGCTATCAAGGGGCATTTTAAAATTTAGGTCGTTAAATTTATTCTTTGATAATACGTTTTACAACTTGATGTGAATCAGCTATAATTCTGATAGAATAAATTCCTTTTGATAAATCAGATAAAGATAGTGTTGAAATCGCATCAACTACTTTTTGACTTACTACTAATTTACCAATCGCATCATATAATTCTATTGTTGTGTTATCTAAAGATAAAGTGTTCAAATTAACGAAAACAACATCTTTTGCAGGATTTGGATAAATAGATATTGCTGATGCATTAAATGATTCTACAATACCTGTACATAAACTTACAGATGCTGGTTGACTTGCTGAATTACTACAGTTATTTGCATCCGTATAATTATACATAATATTAAATGTTCCTGTACCTGACATAGATGGATCAAACATAGAACCACTAACTCCAGATCCTGTATAAGTACCACCAGATGGGCTTCCCATTAACATTACTGCAGAACTATTTACACATAATGGGCTGATAGCCGCTAATGATACAGCTGGTAAATTATTAACCGTAATCGTTGCTGTTTGAGAAGCTCCAGTTGAACATCCTGCTAAATTTCCACTTACTGTATAAACAGTTGTTCCTGTTGGATTACCTGTAATTGCAGATGTATTAGCTCCTGTGTTCCATGTATAAGAACTAACACCGCTTGCTGTTAAAGTAGCTGTTGAGCCTGCACAGATAGTTGAAGAGTTAACCGTAATTACTGGTGCGCTTCCTACAACGATAGATCCTACTGCAGAATTATTACAACCAGCAGCAGATGTACCAACAACTGTATAATTAGTATTTGATGTTGGACTAACTATCAAATTTGTTCCAGTAGCGCCTGTATTCCAGGCATAGGTTGATGCGCCACTCGCTGTTAATGTTCCAGTTGAGCCTGAACAAATAGTAGCCGACGTAGCTGATACTGTTGGTAAAGCATTAACCGTTATAGTACCTACTGCAGTATTCTTACATCCTGTTGTTGCAGTACCTGTTACTGTATAAGACGTATTAGTTGTTGGCGCTGCAGAAATGGTTGATGTTGCAGCACCTGTACTCCATGAATAGGTCGATGCGCCACTACCCGTTAATATAGCTGAACTACCAGTACAAATAGCCGTTGATGTAGCAACTACTGTTGGCAAAGCTATTACTGAAATTGTTCCAACTGCCGAATTTGTACAACCAGTAGCTGCTGTTCCAATTACAGTGTAAGAGGTGTTAGTTGTTGGTGACGCAGATAATGCTGTGGTAGTTGCACTAGAACTCCAAGCATAAGTAGATGCGCCAGAAGCAGTAATAGTAGCTGAACTACCAGCACATACAGAAGTTGATGTTGAAGCCACTATTGGTTTTGCTATTACAGCAATTGTTTGAGAAACCGCTGTACTTGTTCCTGAACTATTTGCAGAAAGTAAAGTAGCGGTATAAGTCCCAGCAGCTGTATAAGTAACGCTTGGGTTTTGAGACGTAGATGAGGATGGTGTTCCGCCTGGGAAAGTCCATGCCCAACTTGTTGGAGTATTAGTCGATAAATCTGTAAATGTAATTGGACTTCCTACACATTTTGGAGAAGATACCGAAAAACTTGCTACTGGTGGAGTAGAAGAAGGAATGTATTTCACATTAATATTATCTAACCATAGATAATTACCCCACCCACTAACTGATTCGAATTTCAAATATACACTTGGTTGCCCAACATAAGCAGCTAAGGAAATACTATCTCTACGCCATTGAGCATTAGCTGTAGGTGTATATGCCGCAGTCATTGTTCCTACGGACGTAATTAATGATGGCGTTGATTTATCGCCTTTACCATATAATTTTACCCAAGTCCCTCCGCAATCTGTAGAAATATATACGTTTAATGAATCACTTGTTGTAGCATCAAATTGTTTATGAGATACGTCAAAACGTACATTTAATGAACTATTTGCGCCTACAAAACTTAATGCTGGCGAGCGTAATGCATTAATTTGCCCCGTAATATCAGGAGTCCCAGAAAAATTATCCATACGAGCAGCAGCAGTAGATGCAGGAGTAACCGGAATGCCAGTTGTATTAGTAACACGTGACCATATATTTGCAGCATTTATAGTATTTGAATTTATAAGTGTCCAATTTGTAGGAGGAAAAGTTGTTGCTTCAAAGCCTTCTGTAAATGGCAATACAGCACCTACTGGAGCTGTGGTAACTGTAAATGTAGAAGATTGGCTGTCATTTGCAGAACCTTGATCAACGCCTCCATTTGGAGCAGTTACCCAAACTGAAAATGTATGAGCTGCAGTCGATAAACCTGCATATGCATTTAAAGTTAATGTAGCAGAAGCATTAGTTGCTAATGAGCCTGTCCAGTTTAAAGTTTGAGTAGCTGTAGCATCCATTTTATATAATACTTTTACGGAAGTTAAAGTTGCTGTACCTGCATTATTAAGAACGACGCTTGGCGTAACCGCATTATTACAAGTAGAAGATCCATTAACAGGTTTAATGATGCTTGTTATTCCTGCATCTAAAGTATAAGATGTTACCGGCGTACATCCATTTGAACTTGCTAACACATTCCATGGTGGATTTGAAACTACTGCTAACATTCTGACACATTGCTGCTGACTAAACATATTCATCGCAGCATCATCTGTATAATCCATATAATTCATAAACATATCTCCATTTACATTTGTCATACTTGCTCCTGCAATTCCATCAGGACGAGTACAGGTATTTGGTTGCCATGGATACGTTGGGGATCCATAGTTACATCCTGCTGGTGCAGCTGTTCCACCTTTTTGAGGAGGCGTATCATAACAATTATCTGTGTTTCCACATTGTCCATTATCTCCCCAAATATGATTTAAATTAAAGCAGTGACCAAACTCATGAGTTCCTGTTCTTCCTAAATTATAAGGAGCAGTAGCTGTACCTATTGTTCCTGTGGCTGTATAGTTTAATACTAATCCATAAGTAGTACTTAGTGTTCCTGTTGGAAATTCTCCATAACCTAATATACCACCGCTAATGTTTCCAATCCATATATTAATATATCTAGTAACATCCCATGGATCATCTCCACCTTGAGCAGATGATTTAATTTTATTGTCTGTTGTAAAAGAAGTTGTGGTTGTAGACTTATGAATAATACCTGTTGTTGCATTACCATTTGGATCACGCTGTGCCAAACAAAACGTAATACCAACTCCTCCTGCCACAGCAGTAAAGGTTGATGGCGTATTTACCTTATCTGCATTCAAGCGCTGAAAATCATTATTCAATACAGCAAATTGTGAAGTAGCCTGCGCATCGGAAATATTTTGACCCGCCGTATTATATAATACATGTATAACAACTGGTATTGTGATATTTGCTGTTCGCGCTGTTGCATTTAACGTCGCTTGATTATTTTGAATATACTGATCAATCATTTGATTATACTGTGTATAATCCGCTGCATAATTTTTTCGCGTTTGCATCAAATAATTATGATAATCCATGGTGCCACAAGTTCTGTGTGCAGGCATTTGTGCAAATCCAGTTATTACTGAAAATGCGAGTAAAGCTGATGTAATTAATTTCTTCATGATACGATATGTTTAGTTATGATGAAAATAAACCATGCATCTGATAATTCAAAAAAAACGAGGTAGAAAAAAAAATTTTTCGACGAAATGAGTCTAAATTTTTAGTAAAATACCGAAACCATTATCTATAAAGGCTTATGCGCAATATGTTAAAAAAATAAATTTGTTAAAAACACTAAAAATAAATTTCGAAAACGGTAGGCTTTTTGGAGAAGTTTGGAAGAGAAACTTTTTTTCAAGCAGATATTAGCTTTAATACATTCTTCATGTAAATTTATTTATCAAACCATTGATTATAATATTTGTTTTTTCTTTGAGAAAAAATAAAACAAAAAGCCCCTCGCTTTTATACGAAGGGCCAGTTTAAATTGACTGCATCAAAATTATTCTTTGACAATACGTTTTACAACTTGATGTGAATCAGATATAATTCTAATTGAATACATTCCTTTTGCTAAATCAGATAGAGATAGTACTGAAATAGTATCAACTACTTTTTGACTTACTACTAATTTACCGATCGCATCATATAATTCTATTGTTGTGCTATCTAAAGACAATGTGTTTAAATTCACGTATACCAATTCTTTTGCAGGATTTGGATAAATAGATATTGCTGATGCATTAAATGCTTCTGCAATACCTGTACATAAACTCACTGATGCCGGTTGACTTGCTGAATTACTACAATTATTTGCATCTGTATAATAATACATAATATTAAATGTTCCTGCCCCTGAAACAGATGGATTAAACATAGAACCACTAACACCTGTTCCTGTATAAGTTCCGCCAGCTGGACTTCCCATTAACGTTACTGCAGAACTATTTACACATAATTGACTGATAGGTGCTAATGATACAGCTGGTAAATTATTAACCGTAATCGTTGCTGTTTGAGAAGAGATACTTGAACATCCTGCTAGGTTACCACTAACTGTATACACAATTGTACTAGAAGGGTTAACAGTAATAACTGATGTATTAGCTCCTGTGTTCCAAGTATAAGAACTAACACCGCTTGCTGTTAAAGTAGCTGTTGAACCTGCACAGATAGTTGAAGAGTTAACCGTAATTACTGGAGCACTACCTACAACAATTGTTGCTGTAGCTGATTTTACACAACCTGCAACTGATGTTCCTGTTACTGTATAATTAGTGTTTGATGTTGGACTAACTGTTAAATTTGAGCCCATAGCTCCTGTGTTCCAAGCATAAGTTGATGCGCCACTTGCTATTAAAGTTCCTGCTGAGCCTGAACAAATAGTTGTTGAATTTACAGATACTAAAGGTAAAGAATTTACAGTTACACTTCCAACTGCTGTATTCTTACAACCTGTAGTTGCGGTTCCTGTTACTGTGTAAGATGTATTATTTGTTGGTGTTGCAGAGATAGTTGATGTTGTTGCGCCTGTACTCCACCAATAGCTTGATGCACCGCTTGCTGTTAATACTGCTGAACTTCCTATACATACATTTGTATTAGTTGCTAATATAGTTGGTAAACTTAATACTGTAACCGTTGCTGTTTGAGAAGAGATGGTTGAACATCCTGCTAAGCTACCACTAACTGTAAAGACAATTGTACTAGAAGGATTAACAGCAATAACT
>JANYGR010000306.1 GCA_025359355.1 Bacteroidota bacterium
TTAATCACACTTACATTTTGTATTTTAAATCTAAAGTCTGGAAACGAGCTAAACAAGGTCAAATCAAACGCTCCAAAATCCACTTTCGCATTTAAGTTTTTATTAGCTTGATCTTTTACGATTTGAACCAATTTATCTTTAAAAATAAATGGCGTTGCAATAACCCCAATAATTAAAACAAGAAAGGTAATTCCTGTCCATTTTAAAATACGCTTAATTAGGCTTTTCTTTTGTTTAGGTTGATCTGTAGTCATAGTATAATTGATGTATTTTTGATTATTGAATAAGAGTTAAATTTACTAAAATTTATGGTTGTTAAAACTAAACAGTTTTATTGAAATAAATAATGTTTTACTTCACACAAAATGTTAATTATGATGAATTTTAATAGCAACTATCGTTAGTTAATTGTTTTTCAAATCAATTAACTAACGATAGTTTTAAGTAACTTATTTACTTAAAATTTTAAATTCAGTTCTTCTATTTTCTTGTCTGCCCACTTCTGTATCGTTGGCTGCCACAGGAACCGTTTCACCATAACCTTTGGCAACTAATCTATCCGTTGATATACCTTTATTAATTAAATAGGTTACAACTGATTGTGATCGTGATTGAGATAATTTTTGGTTATAGTCGTCACTACCTTTACTATCGGTATGACTTCCTAATTCAATTTTTAATGTTGGATTTTCGGTTAACAATTTAATTAAACGATCCAATTCATTGGCAGATTCTGAACGAATAGTCGCTTTATCAAAATCAAAGAAAATATTTTTTAATACGATGGATTGTCCAATTTCAATTTTCTTTAAATTAATATTAATTTCCACTTCTTGATAATCGGCAATAGCAGGAATATCAAAGTTTTCGGAGTGAAATAAATAGCCGTCACGTTTAACTGCTAAACCATAATTTTTTCCCGAAGGCAATGACACTAAATATTTACCGGTTACGCTATTCGATTTAAATGTGGCAATAACTTGATTAACAGTGTTATCAACTAATTCGATAGATGCCTCTAACGGTTCTTTTGTTTTATCATCTCTCACAATACCTTTTAAAACGGTCAATTTAGGTCCAGAACTAACAATTTTTTCTGCTTTAAATTCGCTCACTGGCGCTGCAACAGAAGCTAATAAATTATCTTCATTCATTAATAAAGGATTTTTTTCAGGACCTAAAAAAGTAATTTTATAAATATCTTTATCTCCAAAACCACCTTGTTTGGCCGAAGCAAAATAACCATGATGCCCACTTCCACTAATTACAAAAAACACATCATCATCAGGCCCATTAATTGGGTAACCTAAATTTTCAGGCTCACTCCATTTACCATTTTCAAAAACCGATTTAAAAATATCGTAACCCCCCATCGTTTTATGCCCCTTAGAACTGAAATAAATAGTTTTACCATCTGGGTGAATAAAAATTCCTTCCTCGGCATATTTTGTATTAATCACAGGTCCTAAATTTTCTGAAATACCCCATTCACCTTTAGCATCAAGAGTTGAAACGTATATGTCTCTATCACCTAATCCTCCATCTTTATCACTTACAAAATAAAGTTTTTTTCCATCAGAAGACAAAGTAACGGATGATTCGTGTTTTTTTGAGTTTATATTTTTATTAAGTTTTTCAGGTTTAGACCAAGTTATACCTGATAGAGTACTGATATAAATATCTCCGCCATCTTTTTCTTTATACTTATAAATAAACATGGTTGTTCCATCTACAGATAAGCCAGCAGTAGCATCATGGTCTTCGCTATTTACAACAGGTCCTAAATTTTGTGAAGGTGTCCATGCTCTTCCTTTTTTTGTTGACACGTACGTATCTTCAAAATAGGCGCCATTTTGCTCATCAATTTTTCCGCCGGTAGAATTATCTTGACAAGCCGTAAAAACCATCATAGATTCGTCCGCTGTAATAAAGGCACTATACTCCGGATATTTTGTATTAATAGAACTTCCTAAATTATCAATATAAATTCGTTGAGGATTAGCCATTTCATGTTTACCGATTTGACATTCACTTATTTTTTTAGTAGCTTCTTCTATGGCAATGGCATTCCCTTTTGCATCTAAATTCAACATATTCAAATACAACTGGTAATATTTGATGGCATCATCCCATTTTAATTGAAATTGATAAGCCCATCCCAATAAATAAGTAACATCGTCTGCAATTTTAGGATTTAAACTATAGGCTTTTTCAAAATACTTAACGCTAGCGTCAGATTGAGGATTTGAATTAAAATTAATAACACCTAGCATATAATTCAATTCCGCATTATTAGGATTAAAATCCTGAGCTTTTGCCAAAAAAGGTTGTGCCTGTTTGAAATAAATATCTCCTGCATGCCTGTAATCATTGCGACTTACTGGAAAGAATTTATGCGTATTGATATATTGATCTAAAATAAAATCATATTCCTTTTTACCTAAACTGAAGGCTTCTCTCCCATCATTAAAGTTGTTTCTAGCTTCTTTAAATTGATCTTTTTTATCAGGGAAATTACTTTTTTCAAAGTCGATATTTTGTGCAACGGCATTTGTTCCCGTAAATAAAATCACAATAATAAATTTAAATAATGTCTTCATGTTTTTAGTTGTATCTTTTAAAATTAAATATCTTTCAAAGTGAATGGCTAACATTTTTTAATCACATAAACCGGCAGAATAGTTTTTGCCTTCCGAAACTCCTAACTCTGACGCTTTTTTCCAATCGGTACAAGCCCCATCTTCGTCTTTAAGCATTTGTTTTGCGATGCCTCTGTTCAAATATGCTGTTCCACATTTAGCATCTGCTTGTATCGCTTTATTTGCCCAATCCACAGCCGATTTATAATCTTTCTTTTTAATATATACCGAAGCCATATTGTTCATCGCTAACGTATAATCAACCTTATATCGCAGGGCAGATGTAAAATCAGAAATAGCGCCCGTAAAATCATTGGCATTTAATTTGGCAACACCTCTATTATTATAAGCTACATAATAATCGGATTTCAAACCAATAGCCGCATTATAAGAAACAATAGCGCCTAAATTATCTCC
>JANYGR010000371.1 GCA_025359355.1 Bacteroidota bacterium
AACTAGAAGAAAGGGAAACGAGCTCTGCTGAGGAGCAACTCGTTAGGTATAATCTGGTCAGATAGCGTAATAATACGTTGTAACGTGTAAATGTTATAACGGATTTACTTTTAATTACGCATTCTGCTTTTACCTAAAAAACCTACATCATACACACCTCACTTTCTTTTTTAGTGTAATAATTTTTCCAAGTACGTTTTAATTCTCCTGTTGTTTGATGGGCTTCAACGGGCTTCAGATTATTAATGCTTCCGTGTGGACGTAAATGATTATAAGTACTGCAAGCTATGGCTACAGCTTTTTGAGCAGCCTCAAAATTTGGATATTCTTCTTCTAATAGCTCTTGTTTCAGTATGCCGTTTAATCTTTCTGCAATGGCATTTTCTAAAGGGTCTCCATTTTCGGTCATACTGATTTTAATCCTGTTTTTTGTTTCTAATAAATTTACATATTCATTACAACAGTATTGCACACCTCTATCGCTATGATGTATTAATCCTATTCTGTTTGTGTTGTTTGCTAATGCCATCTTTAAAGCCATTAAAGAGCCTTGTGCTGATAAATCTCTACATAAGTAAAAGCCAACTATCTTTCTACTATAGGTATCTGTTATCAATGAAAGATATGCAAACCCTTGTTTTAAATGGATATAAGTAATATCACTCACCCATAATTGATTGGGAGCAATGGGTATAAATTCCTTTATCAAATTAGGATACTTTTTAAACCGATGTCTTGAAAATGTAGTAATACAACCACTTCGTTTACGCTTTTTTATCAATAATCCTCGCTCTGAAAGCAATGTAAATAAAGCATCTCTTCCAATTTGAAAACCATGCGCCGTTAAAAAAGGTTGTATCTCTCCATATAATTTACGAGTACCTAATCGCGTTTGTAATTTACGATAACGTAATACCTCTTCGATAATAATATCCGATTCATAAGCCTTTTGTTGTATACATTTTTTGCCTTGATAGTAGGATTGCCTACTATAACCAAGAAGCGAACAAAGCTCGTTTATACAACGAGGCATACTTTGTTCTACTATTTCTACCGCTTGGTGCCAGACTTTTTTCTAATGTCAATTTTAAGCTCTTTTTCTGCTAAATCAATAATTGTGTTTAGCAGTTGCGCATGAAGTTGGGCGCTTGCTAATTCCTTCTTTAATCGTTTAACTTCCTTAGAATCTACAGGCGAATCAATTGCTTTTAAAATAGGCTTAGACTCTTTTTTATAATCTATTCCTTTGTTTTTCATAACCCACGAATGTATGGTTCTAAAATCAATCCCATGTTTAATTCCTAATTTTCGATAAGTAATGCCGCCCGCTAAATATTCGGCAATAATCTGTTCTCTTTTTTTCATTTTGTTTACATTTTACTGTAAACCTATTTCAGGACGAGACACTCTTTCTCTTGAAGAAGATTTTTCTTCTTCTTTACCGGCCAATACAACAACGATTTCTCCCTTCACTGTTTTCGCTGTAAAGTGTGCTATAAGATCATCTACGGTTCCTCTGGCGGTTTCTTCAAATAGTTTAGATAATTCGCGCGATACAGATACTTGTCTATCCGCACTTAAATATTCTTTAAACTCTTCTAATAATTTTACTAAGCGAAAGGGTGATTCGTAAAAAATCATCGTGCGTGTTTCATCTTTCAACGAAAGTAGTTTGGTGTGACGTCCTTTTTTTTGTGGCAAAAATCCATAAAACACAAAGCTATCGCATGGCAAACCACTATTCACTAAAGCCGGCACAAAGGCTGTAGCGCCTGGCAATGTTTCTACTGCTACGTTTTGATTTATACACTCGCGCACTAATAAAAATCCTGGGTCAGAAATAGCGGGTGTACCAGCATCAGAAACCAAAGCCACCGATTTATTAGAACTAATTAATTCAACAATTTGTTCAACCGTATTATGCTCGTTATGTGCATGATAAGAACGCAAGGGTTTTTCAATTTGAAAATGTCTCAGTAAATGAATTGTATTGCGAGTATCTTCGGCTAATATCAAATCCACCGATTTTAAAACCGTTAATGCACGAAAGGTAATATCTTCTAAATTCCCAATAGGCGTGGGAACTATGTATAATTTTGGTGTCATAATTTATACACTAAATATACTGCTTTTTTGTTTTGAAAAATTGAACTAAACAAAATCAATTGTGTTTACTCAAATCCATTTGTTCATCTCCATTTTGATAAGGCAAATACGAAAAAATAAATTGAAACATTTCCTGAGTCGTTCGCATACTTTTTACAGATTCACCCTGAACCACCTGTTTTGGCGGACGATTGGGATTGAATGGATTATTAGCTGTATTATCAAACGTACCATATACATGAATAGTTGTTCCTGCTGAAATTTTAATAGGATGCTGGTATGTATAATAATACTGCCATCTAAAATCCCATTTATTTATTTTTATTAAAGGGATTGTATCTCCATTCTGTTTTATAGCAAAAGCCCAAAATGTTTTACCTAATAAGTGCATGTGCGGGTTAACAGACAGCAAGGAAATATCAGCATCTAACGTTGCTTGTGTATGAAAAGTTTGAACTTGGTTGGCTTGTAAAATAAATTCTGGTTCAATTTTAGAAACACCAAATGTTCCTAATTGTGTTTCTCTGATTGGTCGTTTGGGTTTAGATCCATAAAACACATTAATATGTGAGCTGTCTAACACATCCGCATTACTTGGTCCATAATGAATACTCTTTAAAAAAATCGCTGATGTTTTGTTAACTTGATAACCACCAATTTCTTTAGGATAAGCGGGAGGTGTGAATCCTGGCAAGTAATACACCGTGTTAGGCGTTAGCGTAGGAAATGTTCCGTCGTCATTTAAAATATTTAATTGTGCATATACATTTTTATAGTCTTTATATTCATCTAATGCATAAGATAAACCAGATTGTACCTCTTTTTTATTTCCAGCCTCATAATTAATTAAATGACCATTAATGTGATGCGCTAACTTGCGCTGATCTGGGACAAATTCGAAATAACGGACAAAGGTATCCTTTGCTAATTTCATAGGAATTTTCACAATAAAAAAATGATCATCGCCGTTTCCTTCAATAGGAATAGCTCTATTAAACCAAATCACAGTATCTGGTTTTCCTAATGACGAACCATAATACAATGATGGGGCCTTTGGTGTTTTTGCTTCATCGCCTTGTGGCGCACCACTATCAACCCAACGTTTAATTAATTCTATTTCGTTACTTGTAAGTGTGCGTTCCCCAATAAAATGGGTGTAGTTAGGGTCGGCAGGCCAAGGAGGCATATAGCGAACTTGCGTAACAAATTTTATTTTGTTCGCGTTTTTTTTCGCATCAGTATATGTCATTAACTCAAACGGTCCGCTTTCTCCGGCTCTATGACAAGGTGTGCAGTTTTTATAAATGATAGGGGCAATGTCTTCAAACGTAGGATTCGTTTTAAGTGTTGTTTGGGAGTTATCATTTGAACTATTTTGACAAGAAACAAACATGAATGCCAACGAAATCACAAATGAAATATATAGCAGTATGTGAGATTGCTTCGTGCCTCGCAATGACGTGATTGAATATTTACTCTTGAACATACACTCTTTTTACGCGGGTTGAAATACTTGTTAATACCTCGTAAGGTATGGTATTCATGGCTGTTGAAAGATTCATTAATTGTTCGTTCGTATCAAAAATAATAACTTCATCGCCTTCGTTACAAGAAACATTAGTAATATCAATCATACACATATCCATACAAATGTTGCCAATAGTAGGACACAACACCTGATTAATCAAAACAGAAAAATTACCATTCCCTAAATTCCTATTAAAGCCATCGGCATATCCTATGGGAATAGTAGCTATAGTAGTTGGTTTCGTTGCCAGACCTTTGCGGCTATAACCAATGGTTTCGCCCATGGGCACTTTTTTAATTTGAGATATTTTTGTTTTAAGCGAACTAATGTTTTCTAAATTTTGTTGTTCAATACTATTAAATCCTACACCATACATACCTATGCCTAATCGCACCATGTTGTAGTGCGCGTGTTTAAATCGAGTAATAGCGCCCGAATTACAAATATGTTTAATGGCAGTATAACCAATCGCTTGTTCAATTTGATTGGCGCGGTTTTCGAAAGAAGTGATTTGAGAATTGGTAAAATCATCAAACGCTTGATCATCGCTACCTACTAAATGTGAGAATATACTTTTAACCTGTAATGATGTTTCTTTTTGCAGCCACTCGCACAATTCCGAAGTTTGTTGTTCTTCAAATCCTAAGCGATGCATACCAGTATCCAATTTAATATGCACAGGATAAGGTTCTGAAATAGCCTTATTTTGCAGGGCTTTCAAGAATTCATTCGCAATCTTAAAAGAATAAATTTCTGGTTCAAGATGATATTCTATCATATCATCATAACCCGATTCTTCTGGACTCATTACCATAATTGGTAAATGTATTCCTGCTTTACGAAGCTCCACACCCTCATCAGTATAAGCAACCGCTAAATAATCAACATGATGATGTTGTAACGTAAAGGCAATTTCTGTACTGCCACTACCATAACCAGTGGCTTTTACCATACACATCAACTTCGTTTCCTTTTGTATTTGTGATCGGTAAAAATTAATGTTATGAATTAATTTATTCAAATTAATTTCTAAAACTGTATCGTGACTTTTTTGCTGTAGCAATTTGCTAATAGCTTCAAATCCAAAGCTACGTGCACCTTTCAAAAGAATAATACTGTTTGTAAATTGTAACTCTGAATTGTTTTTACTTTCTAATATGTAGGCAACTGTATTTTCAAAAAAATGAGCGTTAGATTTAAAAAAGCTTTTTTGAGAAGAGATTTCTTTTCCAATACCGATAATAGTATCTATTTGAAATTGCGCCAATAACTCGGCTACGTGTTGATATAACTCCCAACTTAATTTACCGCTCTGTTCAATGTCTGATAAAATAACTATTTTTTTTCCTCCACGGTGTTGTTGCTTTTGATGATGTAACGCTATTTCCAGAGCATTAATATCGGAGTTATAAAAATCATTAATTAAAATACAATTGTTGTTTCCTAATTTTAATTCTAAACGCATCGCTACTGCTTGCAACAATAACATACGTTTTTCTATTTCCTGTTGCGAAACTTTAAGATGTAATAATACAGCCCAACACGTGATCGCATTATCAACACTTGCTGCATCTGTAAACGGAATATGAATGCTAATTTGCTCGTTATTAAACTTTGCAATAATAACAGTATGCGTAAACAAATTTTCCACTTCTAAAACCTGAAGTGTTGCCTCTGTCGTTTTAGAAATCAACAGATCCACTTTATTAGTTGCATTAATTTGTTTGGCATCAAACGAAAGTGCATTCACAATCACGGAAGGAGAATCTGAAAATAATTTTAACTTCTCTTGTAATTTTTCTTCCGAGCTTTCAAAACCCTCATCGTGCGCCGATCCTAAAGAAGTGAGTACTCCAATGGTAGGTTTAATAAGTTGATTAAGAATCGCCATTTCTCCAACTTCAGAAATACCTGCTTCAAAAATGCCTAAGGTATGTTGTTGATTTAATTGCCACAGCGAAAGCGGAACGCCTACTTGTGAGTTATAACTTTTTGGGCTACGACAAATCGTATAATCTTGTTTTAGCAATTGATAAAGCCATTCCTTAACAATAGTTTTTCCATTACTTCCTGTAATTCCTATAACTGGGATTTTAAATTGATCTCTGTGATAGCTTGCTAATTGCTGAAGCGCAAAAAGTGTATCTTCCACTACTAAATAAGTAATTTCTTTTTTTAGTGCTAAACAATTATCCGGAATATGATTAACCAAAAAAACGGTAACGCCTTTTTTATATAACTCTAAGATATATTGATGTGCGTCATTACGACTTGTTACCAATGCAATGAAAAGCGTGTGATTGGGGTCGGTTAACTGCCTGCTATCTATTAATAGATGTTTAATAGAATTCTTATGGTCGCCAACAAGTTTAGCTCCTATAATTTTTGATATGTGTTGAGGATTGTACAGAATAAAAAAAGTGGTTTATTTTATACAAAATAAACCACTTTTAATTGAATTAGCTAATTTTTTAATCTATGAATTCACTAATAATTTAAAGCCTTTTCCATGTACATTCACAATTTCAACTTTAGAATCCTCTTTCAAATATTTGCGAAGTTTAGCAATGTAAACATCCATGCTTCTACCATTAAAATAGTTGTCGTCTTGCCAAATTGTTTTTAAGGCAAAATTCCTATCTAATACATCATTTTTATGCACACATAACAAACGCATCAATTGGCTTTCTTTGGTTGTTAGTTTTTGTTCTTTACCACCGTGTATTAACGCTTGAGTTTCAGAATTAAAAGTGTATGATCCAATAGAGAAATTAACATCCTCTGTGTTATGCACACGCTGCTTGCTGCTTCTTCTCACAACTGCCGTAACACGGGCTAATAATTCGTCCATACTGAATGGCTTAGTGATATAATCATCAGCGCCTGCATTAAAGCCTTCAATCGTATCTTCTTTCATGCTCTTAGCAGTTAAAAAGATAATAGGCACATACTTATCTGTTACGCGAATTTCTTTTGCTAATGTTAATCCATCTTTTACAGGCATCATCACATCTAGTAATAACAAATCGAACTCTTGCTTACAAAATGCATCAAAGCCTTTTTTACCATCCGTCGCCAATTTAGTTTCAAAGCCTTTTGCTTCTAAATATTCTTGCAAAAGTGTTCCTAAATTTGGGTCATCCTCTACTAACAAAATTCTTGTTTTTACGTTTTCCATGAGATTTTTATTTGTTATTGTTTACTCTTCTAATTTATTAGGCAGTACAATTTTAAAGGTACTACCCTTTCCTAATTCACTATTAACATTAATTGTGCCATTATGTTTAAGAACCACCGCTTGCACATAACTCAACCCTAACCCAAAACCCTTTACATTATGCACATTGCCCGTAGGAACGCGGTAAAACTTATCAAAAATCTTGCGTTGATTTTCTTTACTAATTCCTATGCCATTGTCTTTAATGCTAATTTCTATACCATTTTCAACATCTTTAGTAGACACGGTAATAACGGGAGCATCCTTCGTATATTTTATTGCATTATCAATTAAATTAAAAATAATGTTTGTTAGGTGAACCTTATCCGCATTGATAACTGCTTTAGTTGCTCCTAATGAAACAGAAATAGAACCCTGACGTGCATCAATTAAAAGTTGTGTATTACTAATGGCCTGATTTATAATCTCGTGTACATCCACATTACTGCGCTTCAATTTAAACTCTCCTTTATCTAAGATCGATGTTTGTAAAATGCTTTCTACCAATACGCTTAACCGTTTATTTTCATCACGAATCATTTTTACAAATCGGCTTTGTTTTTCGGGTGTTTTTACAATTGTGTCGTCATTCAACATTTCTGCTGCCAACGAAATAGTACTAATGGGTGTTTTGAACTCATGAGTCATGTTACTGATGAAATCATTCTTAATAATGGAAAGCTTTTTTTGTCTGGAAATAGTAGCGATGGTATAATAAAAAGCAAAAATTAAAATGAGAATAATAACCGTGGATAATAACAACATCACCCACATGGTTTGCAATAAATAGTTTTGTTGATTAATAAAATTAACGGTTAAATACTGTGGTGTAACAAAAACATTGTTAGGAGATAGGTTTACTTTAAAATAACAACCGGCAGAATCACAATCACGTTGGGGTTCTTTATAGTTTCCTTTAGATTTGGAGTTTTCTAATTTATTAGTGATCGTGTATTTGAATTTGGCGCCTATGCCTTGTAATTTTAATTCTTGATGAAGTATGCTGTCTAATAAAACAGAATCTACCTTTGGCTTGTAATCCTTGTAAACATTGATACTGATGAGCTCATCGAATATATCGTTTACCGTTTCCGTTTTAGATTGTAATAGTTCCTTACGTAAATTGTCAATGTTTTTAGAAGTATTTTGCGAGGCGTGCAATAACTCATAAGGCAAAAAATGGTTTTGTGAATTAAGCGAATCTCCCACAAATTCTTTTTGCGATAAACGACTGGTCACTACGCCGCAGGAATCGGTACTCAGTTCTTCGAAAATGCGAACTTGCACGTCTTTTCCAGTAGGATTGTTAAGGGTTACTAATCCGGGTTTTGAAACACGCACTCCTTGTTTACGCAACTTAATTTTTTTGACATTTTTATTCGTGGTTGCAATTTTTTCGAGCACATAAGAGGTTGTTTTAAGCGCCTCATTCACGTGGCGTTCAAAATCTTCTTCTTTAAGAGTAACTGAACTTTTAATCCAGTATATCTGTATAGCAATAAGTGCAATAAGCGCGACGCCCACTAAAACTGATATGATTCCTAAATTATGTTTGTTCATTTATAACAAATGTAATAAAGTAAATGCGAGGAATAGCAGGCGATTAACGTTTTTTAACTGGATCAAAAAAAGGGTTAAGCATCATGCTACTTCTCTTCCTTTTTATTAAATAAATTCAAAAAACTGGTTACTAAAGACAGCACTAAGCTGAACCATAGTGCCGTCCAAAAGCCATCTACTTTAAACCCATCTACTAATTTATCGGCGAATAAAATAATAATGGCGTTTATCACTAATAAAAATAAGCCTAACGTAAAAAACGTAATAGGCAACGAAAGTATTGTTAAGATTGGTTTTACAATGGTGTTTAAAAATGCTAATACAATTGCAACCAATAATGCTGTAGTAAAACGATTAAATTCCACAGAATCGCCACTGTAAAATTGATTATTTCCTATGGTAACTCCATCTAAAAAATAAGCCGTAATAAGCACTGCCACAGCCGAAACAAAGAGTTTAATAATGAAATTCATATAATATATATTATCACTCAAATATACGATACTTTGCTCCAGATTAAAACAAATTTACTTCGCATCTTAAAATCCAAATAGTTTATCTTATTTTTGGATGAACCTATAATTTGTACTTGAAAACAGTTTTATATATTATTCTTTTCACAATCGTCGCTTTTTGTCTGACGCTTTTTTCTTGTAAATCGCCGGAAGGAAATAATACAACTGTAGAAAAAAAACAAGACACCTTACTTTATAAAAACCATCACGACTCGGCAAAATATGTTGGCATCAACACCTGTAAGCTTTGTCACCAAAGCATTTACAATAGTTTCATTAATACAGGAATGGGAAAATCATTTGATGTGGCTTCTCAACAAAAATCAGCTGGCGATTATCACACATCGGTGATACAAGATAAAATTGGTGACTTTTATTATAAAGCGTTTTGGAAAAATGATAGTTTGCGTTTTTTAGAATACCGTTTACAAGGTAGAGATACTATTTATAAACGACTTGAAACGGTTAATTACATTATAGGTTCGGGGCAACATACTAATTCGCACATACAATCGGTGAATGGTTATTTGAATCAAATGCCCATGACATTTTACACACAAAAGAAAACATGGGATTTACCTCCAGGTTTTGAAAACGGCCACAACAGCCGATTTATACGCAAAATAGGGTTAGAGTGTATGAGCTGTCATAATTCATATCCTGATTTTGTATTGGGTTCTGAAAATAAATATAGGTCTGTTGAAAAAGGGATTGGTTGTGAACGCTGTCACGGACCCGGAAGCATCCATGTAGCAGAAAGAAGCACTGGCTCTAAAATTGACACGTCTAAATATATTGATTATAGCATCGTGAATCCTGCTAAACTGAGCATTGAAGGGCAATTTGACATTTGTCAGCGTTGTCACTTACAAGGTAATACGGTTTTAAAAGAAGGTAAATCATTTTATGATTTCAAACCAGGTATGAAGCTAAGCGATTACATGACGGTGTTTTTACCCAAATACAAAAACGCAGATGATGAATTTATTATGGCGTCGCATGCTGATAGATTAAAGCAAAGTGCTTGTTTTATTAAGTCCTTAGAAAAAAGTAAAAACACCAAATCGTTGAAGCCTTATAAAGAAGCCATGACTTGTGTAACCTGCCACAACCCGCATGTAAGTGTAAGGGAAACAAACAAAGAGGTTTTTAATGATGCGTGTAGGAAATGCCATCAGAACCAGATGAAAGGGACAGAAGAGACGAAAGGGATTCGAGGGACTGAAGGGATGCAAAATCTTTCAAACTTAACCTGTTCAGATAAATCA
>JANYGR010000399.1 GCA_025359355.1 Bacteroidota bacterium
TTAAATAATTCTTGACCTTTATCTGCGCCTGCTGCCCATTGCCCAAGTGCGTAGTTTTGTAATTTGTTCATAGAAATAAAGAGATAATAAGCATTAAATATAATAAAAAAGGGGGAATAAAAAAGATGATTTTTTACGCTATAATTGAAGGAAAACCAGATTTGATGGTTTATGGAAATTAGTTAAATTTGATAGGACTAGAAAAAACCATTTTATGGCGGAGATTTCCCAATATGGTATAAGCAAGTTATGGATAAGCCGTTGGACAGACCACTAAATAAATTGACAAAAAAATAAGCTAATATCAACTGACAAAAAATCTCAGCAAATGCAAAAAAATTCAAATATTTATATTCTATTAATTATTATTGGTATAGGTGTGTATTTAGTATCGTTACTTATATCGGCAATATCATTTTTAATTATTCCATTAGGAGTTACTGTGCTAATTTGTGTTGTACTATTATTATCATATTTAATATATAGTCACTTCTACTTCGAAGGCGACAAATTTCTTGACATTAAGGAAAGCATAAAGCAATTCACTAAAAACTGTAACGAACTAAATAGCCACATTAATGATTTAAAAAATTCTTTTGTTGACGTAAGTACATACGATTACGGCACAGGGGAATTAAATGATAATAGTAATTATAAATTCAAAAGAACGGAATGGAAAAACAATATTAAAAACTATCAAACGTATAACTGCTCTTCAACTGTTCTAAAAAGTGCAAGTAATCAACCGATAAAATATTTATGTAAATATTTTAATATTGATACTAACGAGAATACATTCTCTAATTTTGAGAATGTCCTTAATAATTTTGCGGCAGCTGAACAAGGTAAAGTATTACTAAAAAATGAAAGAGATATAATATTAAATAATATCAGCGATTCAATTCCGAAGTTGATAATGTATTTTAGCAAAAACAAATTAGTTCAAAAATTGGGATTTGAAGATTTTGATTTTAGTGACTTATATTTTCCAGTTTACACATTCCAATACGTTTCTGCTGGAGGAAATAGCTCATCTAAATTAGACATCAAATTAAATATTGAAAATTTGGAAAGGCTAGTTTCCTATTTAAATGACTTAGTTAAATTCCGAAAAAGTGCTGAAGGTCAAAGAGCGCTTATGACAGCTGTTCTGAGAGAAAAAATAAAGACAAGAGATGATTTTACTTGCAGAAAATGTAGATTGTCTATTAAAGATGAAAGAAATTTATTATTAGAAATAGATCATATAATTCCAATTTCAAAAGGCGGTATTACATCTGAAGACAATCTGCAAACACTTTGTTGGAGATGTAATCGTACTAAAGGCGCAAAAATTGAAAACATTTAAATCATATAATGCAGACGATTTAGCTTAAATACTGGATACCCGTTGTCGAGGACTTGTAATCGGTGACTATAAACCCTCAGTTAGCGTTAAGACCTGAAAGGTTTCCAAAACCTTTCAGGTCTTACTAAATTTAAACCAACCTCTTTAAAAAGAAAGTCCCGAAAGGCACTAAAGACAATAGAAAAGCAAAAGTAGAATTCTTAAAAGATAATTTTACTTTAAAAAACATTAATCCCAATAAAATCATAAATGCTACAAACAATACGCCATGTAGTGTTCCACAAGGACGAATAAATTCAGGTTTATGGAAGGCATATTTTAAAGGCATTGCTATACCTAATAAAACCAAATAGCTATAACCTTCTATTTTTCCTATTATTAAAAACCATTTGGTGATTGTGCTGTTTTCCATTTGCCTAAAGATACTCAATATATTTTTATCCTAAATTAAACTTTTGTATATTCATTGAGTCCAAATACATCTAACACTTTAGGTATGAAAAAAATTATTCTTTTAACTCTCATTGCTTTTTTAAGTTTCACGATTAAAGCTCAAAGCCTTTATTTTCCGCCATTAACAGGTAATGTTTGGGATTCTATCTTACCGTCTTCAGTAGGATACTGTCAGCCACGCATAGATTCTTTGTATTATTATTTACAAGCAAAAAACACAAAATCGTTTATTATTTTGAAAAATGGTAAACGGGTATTAGAAAAATATTTTGGAACGTATACGCGTGATTCAATTTGGTACTGGGCATCGGCGAGTAAGAGCTTAGCGAGTTTCATCACAGGAATAGCTCAACAAAAAGGATATATTAATATTAACAACCAAGCCTCTCAATACCTTGGTAATGGCTGGACAAGCGAAACTCCTGCAAAAGAAAATTTAATTACCGTTAAAAATTTATTAGAAATGACAACCAGTTTGGATGATGTGCCACCAACACCTTGTACAAACGAAGATACAGCGAAATCGTGTTTACTTTATAAAGCAGATGCGTCAACTCGTTGGGCTTATCACACAGGCGCTTACCGTAAAGTACAAGATGTGGTGAGTAATGCTGTTGGCCAAACATATAATACTATTACAACTAATTGGATAAAAACACATATTGGAATTGGAGGTTTATGGTCGCAACAAGTATATTATAGTAAGGCTCGAGATATGGCTCGTTTTGGATTATTGAATTTGAATAAAGGCATTTGGAATAACGACACGTTGATGAAAGACTCTATGTATTTTAAAGCAATGACTAATACCTCTCAATTGCTTAACAAATCATACGGATACTTATGGTGGCTCAACGGTAAATCAAGTTTTATGACACCACAATCGCAGATTGTTTTTCCAGGAACATTGATGTCAAACGCACCGTCCGATATGTTTTGTGCGTTAGGAAAAAACGATCAAAAAATTTATGTTGTTCCAAGTCAAAATATGGTAATTGTTAGACAAGGAAATACTGCTGGTGGTTTTAGTTTAGCTGCTTCTGCTTTTGATAATGTGTTATGGGATTATATTAATAAATTGAATTGTACATCTTCCATTCAAAATAAGACATTAGAAAAAACGATTAAGATGTACCCAAACCCTGTGGAAGACGAATTAACAATAGAAAACATGGAGTTAACTATTTGTAAAGTAAACTTATATGACGTATTGGGTAATGTCATCAATTCAATAAGTGACACTCAAAAAACCACAAAAATTGAAATGGATCTTTCAACACTAATGAAAGGAATTTATGTTATAGAAGTTGAAGGGGGTAATAAAAATACTTTTCGAAAAAAGATAGTTAAACTATAAAATGCTAATTTTGCATGGCGTAGTTTTTTCATCTATCTTCAAAAATGCCAACATCATACAATTATAAAACAGCAGAAGAAGCGCTTCAACTGATTCAATCCAATCAACGTGTGTTTTTACACGGAAGCGCAGCTACACCTGTACATCTTATTAATAAATTACTCGAACAAAAAAATAGACTTCAAAATGTAGAGCTGGTAGGCATTACACAACAAGGCGTTGATTTGAACAATCCAGATTTAGAAGGACACTTTTTTATCAATTCTTTATTTGTATCTAAATCCAACCGCGAAGCTGTGAATAGTAGCCGAGGAGATTATGTGCCTGTTTTTTTAAGTGAAATTCCTCTTTTGTTTACACGAAATATTTTACCGCTTGATGTTGCTATTGTTCATGTTTCT
>JANYGR010000254.1 GCA_025359355.1 Bacteroidota bacterium
TTAACTGATAGAACGATTCGTTTGAAAGACGGACTCATTATTTAATTCATCATTAAAAAATTTAGTATTCCCCTAATGTTCGACTTAGACAAATGGCAAGAAATATTTGGTACAATCAAGAAGAATAAACTTCGTACCATACTTACTGCATTTAGTGTGGCTTGGGGTATTTTTATATTAATTATTTTATTGGGTGCAGGGCAAGGATTACGAAATGGAGCACAAGAACAGTTTTCTAGAGATGCCGTAAATAGCATTGAAGTGTGGGGAGGATTAACCTCTATGCCTTATGAAGGCTATAAAACAGGAAGAATGATTCAGTTTAATAATGATGATTATTATGAACTGAAAAACAATACAGTAGGTGTTGAAAAAGCGACAGCGCATTTTGCAAATTGGGATAGTAGAATTATATCCTATAAAAACGAGCATGCTGGTTTTTTTGTAAGAGCTTGCGCACCTGACCATGCCTATTTAGAGCAGGCACAAATGATATCAGGGCGCTTCATCAACGAAATTGATTTTAATGAATTTAGAAAAGTGGCAGTTATTGGATTTCCTGTAAAAGATTTATTATTTAAAAGTGAAGATCCATTAGGTAAAATGATTGATATATCAGGCACTAAATATACAGTGGTTGGTGTGTTTACTGATCCTGGAAAAGGCGACCGAGATAGGATTTATATTCCTCTTTTAACTGCACAACGCGTATATAATGCTAAAAATAAAGTGAATGGATTGTGGGTATCTACGGGGAATGCAAGCACCGAAGAGAGTGAATCAATTGTTGAAAATATACGTCAAAAATTTGCTAAAAAATACCATTTTAATAAAGACGATAAAAATGCAATTGGTATTCAAAATTACAATGTAGAATATAAACGTATCATGGGAATGTTAGATGGCATTAAATGGTTTATATATGTAATTGGCGCCCTTACATTAATAGCGGGAGTTGTGGGCATTAGTAATATTATGCTGATAGTAGTTAAAGAACGTACAAAAGAAATTGGAATCCGTAAGGCGTTAGGAGCATCGCCTTGGTCTATTGTATCATTGATTATTCAGGAGTCTATTTTTATAACGGCTATGGCTGGTTACATTGGATTGATGCTTGGTATTGGTATAATAGAATTAATAAAGTGGATAGGTGTTGAAGGCGATTTTTTTAAAAGACCAGAAGTTGATTTAAGTATAGCTGTATGGTCTGTTATTGCTATTATAATTGCGGGTGCTTTAGCTGGTTTAATCCCAGCTATTAAAGCGGCTAGTGTTGAACCAATTACTGCTCTGAGAGAAAACTAAATGATATTTGAACGAGATAATTGGCAAGAAATTTTCGCAACGATTCGTAAAAATAAATTACGGACGTTCTTAACGATGCTTGGTGTATTTTGGGGAATATTTATGTTAGTAGTAATGCTTGGCGCTGGCAATGGCTTGCGTAACGGCATTATGCAAGACTTCGGCGGAACTGCTACAAATAGTTTTTATATATGGACTCAAACAACTACTAAGTCGTATAAAGGCATGAAGCCAGGTAGAAATTTTAATTACAATTTAGATGATTATAAAGCGTTATTACAAATACCTGAATTAGATGTTGTATCTCCTATGAATCAAAGTGGCGGCTATGAAGGAGCCAGTAATGTAGTTCATGGGTTAAAAGCGGTTGCCGCACAAATTCAAGCTAATTATCCTAATACAACACAAATTGCTCAAGTAAAAATTTCTGAAGGAAGATTTTTAAATGATAATGATATTAAAGAGAGTCGTAAAATTTGTGTTATTGGCCCACGCATCGCAGAAACGTTATATAAAAAAGATGAAAAAATTATTGGTTCGTACATAAGAATAAATGGCGTTTATTTTAAAGTCGTTGGCCTTACCGCAATTGGTGCTTCTGGAGATGAAGGTAGGCAACAAGCACAGCGCATTAGTGTGCCATTTAGTTCTTTTCAAAAAGCATTTAATTTTGGAGATATTGTTGGTTGGTTTGCCATTAAATCAAAAGACAACATCTCTGCTGATATTTCAGAAAAAAAAGTAATAGCTGTTTTAAAAGAACGCCATAAAATTGCACCAGAGGATTTAAAAGCAATTGGGCATTTTAATTTAGAGAATGAGTATAATAAACTACAAGGATTATTTATGGGGATTAGTTTTTTAATATGGGTAGTTGGTATTGGAACACTACTGGCTGGCGTTATTGGTATTAGTAATATTATGCTTATTGTTGTTAAAGAACGCACTAAGGAAATAGGTGTAAAACGTGCATTAGGCGCAGTGCCTTCGCAAATCATTGGGCAAATAGTTATTGAATCTGTTTTTTTAACTTCAATAGCAGGATATTTTGGTTTAGTGAGCGGTGTTTTTATTTTGGAAGCTTTAGATTCTGCAATTGGGAAATCAGGCGAAATGTTTACGAACCCAACGGTTGATTTAAATATTGCATTAATTGCACTAACAGTTTTAATTGTAAGCGGAGCCATAGCAGGCCTTATTCCTGCAAGTAAAGCAATAGCTATTAAGCCTGTAGAAGCACTTAGAACAGAATAACGGGAGTTAAGGGAATTGAAAAGATTGAATAGACAAAACGAAAAAAAAAGATTTAATAGAATAACGTAATAAAATAAACAATCAGCGGATATCTGCGGGAAACAAAAAACATAAACCATGATAAAAAAAATAATAAAAATAACCTTGCTTGTAGCCTTTGTTGGGCTTGTATTTTGGACATTTTATTTCCTATACAATAAATCTCAAAAGCCACCCGAAACATTTGAAACGACACAAGTATTTGATACGACTATAATTAAAAAGACTGTCGCTACAGGGTCTGTGAGCCCTCGTAAAGAAGTGAATATGAAATCGCAGGTGAGTGGTATTATCGAAAAACTTTATATAATAGCTGGTCAGCAAGTAAAACAAGGTGATGTGATTGCTAAAATAAAAATTATTCCCAATATGCTCAATATGGCAAATGCTGAAAACAGGGTTAATACAGCACAAATCAACGTAGATAATACGAAACTAGAATATGATAGAAATAAAGTGCTCTTTGATCAAGGAGTGATTTCTAAGTCAGAAATGCAAGTGTTTGAATTGAGAATTAAAACAACTCAAGAAGAATTAAGTGCTGCAAAAAATCAATTACAAATTATACAGGAAGGCGTATCGAAATCGTCAGGCTCTGCCAGCAATACCTTTGTAAAAGCAACGATTACAGGTATGATATTAGATGTTCCTGTTAAAGAAGGTGGGCAAGTTATTGAAAGTAATACCTTTAATGAGGGGACTACAATATGCAGTGTAGCTAACATGGGCGAAATGATATTTGATGGAAAATTAGATGAAAGTGAAGTAGGAAAAGTGCAAACAGGAATGGATATAGTCCTTACTATTGGAGCTATTGATGAAGAAAAATTTAAAGCTAAGCTTGAGTATATTGCGCCTAAAGGAGTTGTGGAGAATGGAGCTATACAATTTCAGATTAAAGCTACTATTAATAAAGAAAATAATAATTCGTTTTTAAGAGCAGGATATAGCGCCAATGCTGATATTATTTTATCCAAAAAAGAAAATGTATTAGCGATATC
>JANYGR010000414.1 GCA_025359355.1 Bacteroidota bacterium
TAACCACAGAGTTTGGAATTAGCTTTAAAACTTGACCCAGCGTGCTCTGTCCGAAATAATATTTACTTTTACCCATATGGAAATTAGTTTGTGGTAAAACAAAAATCCATAAAAAAAGGGAGATTACTATTGTGTTAGTAACTCCCTTTTATTGTATTTTTGTTTCGGACGCTAATGATTTTTAAGCAAAATATACTTATGGCAGATTCAACAAAATTCATACAAACCATTACTGATGGCTACACAAGTAAAGGAGATTATATCCTATTAGGAGCAGCGTTATTAGACGGAGTACCTCAAAAAGAGGCGCAAGTAAAATTACCATTGAAAACATTAAACAGGCATGGCTTAATTGCTGGCGCAACAGGAACAGGAAAGACTATTACGTTACAAGTCATTGCTGAAAATATGTGCGCTAAAGGGATCCCTGTGTTATTAATGGATTTAAAAGGTGATTTAAGTGGTATAGCAAAACCTGGCATTACAAATCCTAAAATAGAAGAGCGTCATGCCGCTATAGGAATTCCTTTTGTACCAAATGGAAGTAGTGTAGAGTTTTTAACGCTATCTAAAGAAAACGGTGCTAAGTTAAGAGCAACAGTTAGTGAATTTGGCCCTGTATTATTTTCGAAGGTTTTGGATTTGAACGATACTCAATCAGGAATTGTAGCGATTATATTTAAATATGCAGATGACAAAAAATTACCATTGCTCGATTTAAAAGATTTTAAAGCATTACTCAATTACATTGGCAATGAAGGAAAAGAAGAGATTACAAAAAATTATGGCAATGTATCAACGGCGTCAATCGGTACTATTTTAAGAAGTATTATTGAGTTAGAATCTCAAGGTGCTGAATTATTTTTTGGAGAACGTTCTTTTGAAGTAGCCGATCTAGTTCGCTTAGATGCTTATGGCAGAGGCATGGCGTCTATCATTCGATTAACAGATATACAAGATAAGCCAAAATTATTTTCGACATTTATATTATGTTTACTAGCTGAAGCCTATCATACCTTTCCGGAAGCAGGTGATGTAGATAAACCTAAGCTGTGTATTTTTATTGATGAAGCACACTTAATATTTAAAGAAGCATCACAAGCATTGTTAGATCAAATAGAATCCATTGTAAAATTGATTCGTAGTAAAGGTGTTGGGATTTATTTTTGCACACAAAATCCTTATGATATTCCGGATGCGGTATTAGCACAATTAGGATTAAAAGTACAACATGCTCTAAGAGCCTTCACTGAAAAGGATAGAAAGGCCATAAAAAAAACAGCCGAAAATTATCCAATCTCTGAGTTTTATAAAACTGACGAACTATTAACGAGTTTAGGTATTGGACAAGCTTTAATTTCTGCACTTGATGAAAAAGGAATTCCTACACCTTTAGCAGCTACTCATTTAAGGGCGCCTATGAGTAGAATAGGGGTATTAACTGCAGATGAAATACAACAAGTTGTTTCATTGAGCTCTATAGCCGCAAAATACAATGAAGTAATCGATAGTGAAAGCGCTTATGAAATTTTAAATGCTAAAATAAAAGCAGCTACTGAAACTAAACAAGAAGAACCTGCTGAAGAAAAAAAATCGAAAAAAGAAGAAAAAAGCACTATTGAAAAAATTTCAGAAAACACGATGGTACGTCAAGTTGGACGTACAGTTATGAAGGAAGTTGCTCGTGGATTGCTTGGTGTTCTTGGTCTAGGTGGAAAGAAAAAAGGTTGGTTTTAAAATAAAATTTGCAAATCCATTTTTTTAATTTAGATTTGTCGCATCAAAATGCAAAAATTTAATCAAATACATCATCATTCTACTGCTACACAGGTAAGTGGAGGTGTTGACGCTATTTTATAATTTATATAAAGTATTATCATTTTCCAAAGGCTTACTAATCGGTAAGCCTTTTTTTTATTTCCAAAAATTCATTCTAAAATTTAAAAACAATGACAAACAAACTAAAAATAGCCATACAAAAATCAGGACGACTAAGCGAAAACTCTTTAAAACTATTAAAGGAATGCGGTATCGATATCGATAACGGATTAAATAAATTAAAAACGGAAGCATCTAACTTTCCTATTGAAGTATTCTTTTTAAGAGATGATGATATTCCACAATATGTGGAAGATGGTGTAGCTGATATTGGTATTGTAGGAGAAAACGTTTTACTAGAAAAAAACAAAAACTTGAAATTAGTAGATAAACTTGGGTTTGGGAAATGTCGTTTATCATTAGCAATACCTAAGGAACAAAATTACAAATCAATTAAAGATTTAAATGGTAAACGCATTGCAACCACCTACTCTATTATTTTATCTAAATATTTAAAAGCTCAAAAAATAAAAGCTGAGATTCATGAAATTAGTGGCTCAGTTGAAATTGCTCCAAGTATAGGCTTAGCAGATGCCATTTGCGATTTGGTAAGTTCAGGGAGTACCTTATTTACTAATGGATTGAAAGAAGTAGAAGTTATTTTAAAATCAGAAGCTGTTTTAGTGGCTAATAAAAAACTAGGTAAAACACAGCAAAGCATTTTAGATAAATTGTTATTTAGAATGAACGCTGTTAGAAAAGCAAAAAACACTAAATACATTTTGTTAAACGCGCCAAACAATAAACTAGATGCCATCTGTAAAATTTTACCTGGAATGAAAAGCCCCACTATATTGCCATTGGCAGATAAAGATTGGAGTTCTGTTCACTCTGTAGTAGAAGAAAATCAGTTTTGGGAAATTATTGAAAAACTGAAAGCTGAAGGAGCTCAAGGAATATTAGTTGTACCAATCGAAAAAATGATCTTATAAAATGGAAGCCATAAAATACCCAAATAAAGATATCTGGAAAGACATTTTAAAACGTCCAGCAATCGATAATACTTCTTTAGAAGCGACAGTACAATCAGTGCTATTAGATATTAAAGCTAACGGTCAATCAGCAGTTCAAAAATACACTTTGCAATTTGATAAGGTTGATATTGAATCTATTTTAGTAACTGATGATGAATTCGCAGAGGCTGAGAAATTAATTTCTGAAGATTTAAAAAATGCTATTCAATTAGCGAAAAAAAACATAGAGACATTTCATAATGCACAGAAAGATAATATGCAAATCATTGAAACCATGCCTGGTGTGAAGTGTTGGAGAAAATCAATCGCGATACAAAAAGTAGGATTGTATATTCCTGGAGGTACTGCTCCTTTATTTTCAACTATATTAATGTTAGGTGTACCCGCAAAATTAGCTGGGTGCTCAGAAATTATTTTGTGCACACCTCCAAATTCAAATGGAACTATTAATCCAGCAATTTTATATACTGCAAAATTAATAGGCATTACGAACGTGTTTAAAGTTGGTGGCGTGCAAGCAATTGGAGCAATGACCTATGGCACAGAAATTATTCCTCAAGTCTATAAAATATTTGGCCCAGGAAATCAATATGTAACCTGCGCGAAACAATTAGTAAACAAACAAGGTATTGCTATTGATATGCCTGCGGGTCCATCAGAAGTTGCCGTATTAGTTGATGAAACTTGCGTGCCTGAATTTGTAGCGGCTGATTTATTATCGCAAGCTGAACATGGTTCAGATTCACAAGTTATATTAGTGTCGACTAATGAAGAAATTTTAAAAAACATTCAATCAGAACTAGAAAAACAATTAACCGTTTTACCAAGAAAAGAATTAGCCTCCATAGCTTTAGAAAACAGCAAAGTCATTTTAGTAAAAACAAATGCAGAAGCTATCAATTTATTAAATGAATATGCACCGGAACATTTAATTATTGCATGTGCCAACGATGAGCAATTAGCAGAACAAATAATTAATGCTGGCTCTGTATTTTTAGGAAATTACTCATGCGAAAGCGCTGGTGATTATGCCTCTGGAACAAATCACACGTTGCCAACCAATGGATACGCGAAAGCTTACAGCGGCGTTTCATTAGATAGTTTTGTTAAAAAAATAACCTATCAAAAATTAAGTAAAAAAGGGATAAAAAATATCGGGCCAGCCATTGAATTAATGGCAGAAGCAGAAGGATTACAAGCACACAAAAATGCAGTTACAGTTCGATTAAAAAGTAAATTATAAATTATGTTTAATTTAAATACAATCATCAGAGAAAATATCAAATCGCTACAATCTTACAAAGTTTGGCGAGATGACTATTTGGATAATAGCGACGCTATCTTTTTAGATAACTGCGAAAATAATTTTGGTTCGCCAATTGGCATAGGTTATGAGCGGTATCCGCCTTCTTCGCAAAGTAAGGTAAAAGAAGCTATTGCAAGTTATAAGAACACTAACTCGAATCAAGTCGTAATAGGGAATGGCAGCGATGAATTGATTGATTTATTAATCCGTTGTTTTTGCGAACCTAAACAAGATAATATCCTGATTTGCGAACCAACCTTTGGAATGTTTAAAGTGTATGCACAATTGAATAACGTAGATGTATTAAACGCCCCTTTGGTAAAAGAAACTTTTTTATTTGATGAGAAATTAATTTTAAAAACTACTACGCCAAACACAAAATTAATTTTTATTTGTTCACCAAATAATCCAACAGGAACAAGCATTTCAATTGAACAATTAAAAACAATTGCTACTGATTTTAATGGCATTGTTGCAGTAGATGAAGCGTACATTGACTTTTCAAAAAAACAATCAGCTTTTGAATTAATAAGTGAGTATCCAAATATTATTATACTACAAACTTTTTCAAAGGCATGGGGATTGGCTGCTTTACGTGTAGGAGTAGCTTATGGTGATTCCTCTGTCATTGAAATTATAAATAAAGTTCGCCCACCTTTTAATATTAACTCGAATTCACAAGAATTGATAATTGAAGCCTTGAACAAATCAGAGATAAAAGATACATTAGTAGAAAGCATTTTAAAACAAAAAACATACTTAGAAAACGAATTACAACAATTTCCTTTTGTTAAAAACATCACAGAAAGCGACGCTAATTATTTTTTAATAGAAGTATCTGATGCGAATGAGATTTGCAACTACCTTTTAGAAAAAAATATTTTAATTAGCAACCGCTCAAGTCTATTGAACTGTAAAAATAGAATACGTATAAGTATTGGAACAGAAAAAGAAAATAAACAATTAATCGATATATTAAAACAATATAACTAAAATGCAAAAAGTATTATTTATAGATAGAGACGGAACTCTAATTTGGGAACCACCAACTGATTTTCAAATTGACAGTTTTGAAAAATTTAAATTTGTACCAGGTGTAATTACTTGGCTTGGAAAAATTGCACGTGAATTAGATTATGAATTAGTAATGGTGACTAATCAGGACGGACTTGGGACTGAATCTTTTCCCGAAAACACATTCTGGCCCGTGCATAATTTAATGATCGATACTTTAGCTAATGAAGGAATTGAATTTGAAGACCAATATATTGATAGAACATTTGAAAAAGATAATTTACCATCACGTAAACCAAATACTGGCATGCTATTTAAATACGTTAATGGTGATTATGACTTAACAAATTCATTTGTAATTGGCGACAGAATAACCGACGTGAAATTAGCCAAAAATCTAGGGAGTAAATCCATTTTCATTAAAAACTACGACAAAGAAACAGGATTTGAAAATGAGATTGATAAAATTGTTGAAACATGGGAAGAAATTTATAATTATTTAAAATTACCAGCACGAAATATTTCTCATACACGTACTACCAAAGAAACAGATATTTCTGTGGCTCTAAATTTAGATGGAAGTGGTAAATCAGAAATTAAAACAGGTCTTTTCTTTTTTGATCACATGTTAGAACAAATTGCCAAACACGGTAATCTTGATTTATCAATCAATGCCAAGGGAGATTTACATATTGATGAGCATCACACCATTGAGGACACAGCAATTACATTGGGAGAGGCGTTTGCAAAAGCATTAGGTGACAAACGAGGAATTGAACGCTATGGTTTTTGTTTACCTATGGATGATTGCTTAGCACAAGTAGCTTTAGATTTTGGCGGAAGAAATTGGATCGAATGGCAGGCAGAATTTAAACGTGAAAAAATTGGAGACATGCCAACAGAACTATTTTACCACTTTTTTAAATCGTTTAGTGACGCAGCTAAATGTAATTTAAATATTAAAGTAGAAGGCACCAATGAACATCATAAAATAGAATCTATTTTTAAAGCTTTTGCCAAAGCTATAAAACTAGCGGTAAAGAGAGATGCCAATAATATGAGTTTACCAAGTACAAAAGGAGTTTTATAATGAAAGTATCTATCATAAAATATAATGCTGGCAATGTGCAATCGGTTATTTTCGCTTTAGAGCGAATAGGAATTAACGCCGTTGTTACCGATAATGTCGATATTTTAAAAACGTCAAATAAAGTTATTTTTCCTGGGGTTGGAGAAGCTAGTTCGGCCATGAAGTATTTAAAAGAAAAGAATTTAGATGACGTGATAACAAATCTAAAACAGCCAGTATTAGGTATCTGCTTAGGCATGCAATTAATGTGTAGTTACTCGGAGGAAGGTAATACTAAGTGTTTAGATATTTTTGATTCTACCGTAAAACTATTCCCTGCAACGAACACGATAAAAGTTCCGCAAATTGGGTGGAATACTATTTATGATTTTAAAACAGATTTATTTAAAGGCGTTAAAGAAAACGAATACATGTATTTTGTACATAGCTATTTTGCAGAAGTAAGTGAACACACTATTGCTAAAACAAACTATGGATTAGAATATAGTTCCTCTCTTCAAAAAAATAATTTTTATGGCGTTCAGTTTCACCCTGAAAAATCAAGTGATACAGGACAACAACTATTAGAAAATTTTATTCGATTTGCGAAGTAAGATTTACGAAGTTCGAATAGAGAAACGGGAAGTAAGATTTATACTGTAATAAATAAAATAAAAAATCAGATGAGTAATGAAAATAAAAATAATTCCGGATTCGAAAATCCTAATTCTAAAATCGTCGCTCGAAATTCATCGTTTGAGATTATTCCGGCAATAGATATTATAGATGGAAAATGTGTGAGATTAACACAAGGTGATTACTCTCAAAAAACAATTTATAATGAAAACCCATTAGCGGTTGCTTTAGAATTTGAAAACATTGGAATTACACGTTTACACTTGGTTGACTTAGATGGCGCTAAACTTGGCAAAGTGGTAAACTACAAAGTACTTGAGGAAATAGCAAGTAAAACAAAACTCTCTATAGACTTTGGTGGCGGCATAAAAAC
>JANYGR010000418.1 GCA_025359355.1 Bacteroidota bacterium
CATCGAAACATCGAAACATCGAAACATCGAAACATCGAAACATCGAAACATCGAAACATCGAAACATCGAAACATCGAAACATCGAAACATCGAAACATCGAAACATCGAAACATCGAAACATCGAAACCAAGCTAGCACTTTTTCAAAAAACATTTTTTGCTTTAATAACACATTTCTTGTACAAGATAGTTCAACTACTGTACAAGATAGACCACTTACTGTACGGCATACCCAAAGTTTTGTACAGAATAGCTCAAGCACCGTACAAAACACCTTACCCACCGTACAAGATTACCTTTGTGTCGTACAAAATAGGCTTATCACCGTACAAAACAGCCCTATTTCTGCGGAAAATACCCTTATTTCTGCGGAAAATACCCTTGTTTCTGAAAAAAACAGCCCTGTTTTTGCACCAACTCATTACTTAAATGGTTCATTTTCAATATTTATTCACTAAAAAATCAATTTTATGGCAAATTTAAGTTATCTAGAAAAAGTAATTAACCGCTTAAAAGCACAAAGAGCTGGCATTGTAACCAATGCTGCATCGTGGACTGGACAGCCAGACACGCCAGCCACTCACCAAGCACATATTGATGCTATGGAATTGATAGATGCAGATATTAAACTGCTAGAAAATCAACTTTCACAAAAAAGAGTAGCAGCCAAATTATTGGCAGAACAAAAAAACACTGTTGCCGATGCAACAGAATTAAGGGTAAAAGGTATTCACGCTACCAACACGGCAAAATGGGTAGATTATGGTACTGAAGACCCAGCAGCTATACTTGCTGCACGTGCCAACCGCCCTGTGCCAACAAAAGGTATTATTAAAAATGTAATGGATGATTATGATGGTATTGGATTTATTGTAGAGGGGCAAACACTTACCGATGCCGATACCTATGAGTTTGAAAAAGGCGTTGCAGCCAATGCCACAGATGTAAACACCATTCCTGCATTTACCCATTTAAAAACTAGCCGAAAAGTTAGTTTGGTTGATGATGATGTGGCAAAAGGGCAAAGATGTTTTTACCGCTATCGTGGCATTAATAGCAAAGGTGCTGGAGAATGGAGCGAGCCTGTTAGCAGAGTGCAATAATGTAGGATGTGTCTTTGCGAGGCACGAAGCAATCTCATTTGTCAGCAAGAGCTTGTCGAAAGCTAGGTTTCGGCAAGCTCAACCTGACAAAAAATAAAAACCAATAGACTAGAAAACCATACACCGAAATAAACGAAAAACTAAAACCAATAAACCCCATTCATTAACCATTTAAAAATTAAGCAACCAAAACTATCAAAAGCAACCCCACAGCGGAATTTTGGCTTTCGTTCTCCAATAAGTAAAAGCTATCTGTGCTGCCTACTACAGATTTTAAAATAAAGTGTAGGTAATTCTTCTCAAATTTATCTGTTTATGAAAACAAAAATCTTAATTTCATTACTTGCTATTAATTTAGCAATGTTTATGAACGCAAATGCTCAAACTGGTTGCAACACCCCACCAATTTTAACTTCACTAAATGTAACTAATGATTGTTATGCTCCATCCGTTAACCTGAATAGCCTTTTTGGTGGCACTGTGCCCAATAGCACGTCAAGTCTTGTTTGGTATACAAACTCAACACATAGCGGTGCAGAATATGCAAATCCAACAAATGCAATTGCCGGTACATACTACGCTTATTTTTACGATGCAGCATTTAATTGCTTTAGCCCAAGTAGCGAAGCTGTGCATATAACAATTGCAGTTTGCCCTTGTACGACTGCTGCATCGAGTGCAACAGCAATCAATGCAGACATTAATGGAACCTCACTTTCAAATGGTAATTATCATATTACTAAAGATATTACAATTAATGGAACTGTGCTTTTCAACCGTGTAGATTTCTTTATTGAACCAGGTGTAACCATAACTATTGCACCAACCGCTAATGTAACTTTTCAATTTGCTCATTTACATTGTTGCAATGGTATGTGGCAAGGAATTAATGTATTGCCAGGCGGAAGATTAGCACTTATTGAAGACGCAGATTTTTCAACAGTAATAGAAGATGCTGTTGTGGCTATTAACTATGATTTCCCCCTTCCTAATTCTATTAATACAACTGCAAGTTATTTAC
>JANYGR010000454.1 GCA_025359355.1 Bacteroidota bacterium
GAAGAATATGTAAAAGCATTTGAAGCCAAGGTCTTCGTTTTTGAAAACCAAGCTATATTTAAACAAAAAATAAAACGCACAAATAAAAAAGCCTTTAGCGTTAAAGCCTCTTTAGAATATATGACTTGCAATGATTCCCAGTGTTTGCCTCCTAAAACCATTACATTTGAAATTACTGTAACTGAGCATGTAGCAACCGTTAAAAAATAAATTTAGGAATCACATAATGCATTTATTTAACTTTAAATATTTGCTCCTCAACACTTAATTTTACAATTCAAAACTTCCGTTATGTCAAAAAAAATAGTCACTCTTTTTTTAAGCTTAATTACCTCTTTTTCTTTTTTAATAGCACAAGAAGCTCCAGTACATTTCAAATTCTCTACTAAAAAAATTACAGATTGCGAATATGATTTAATTTTCAATGCGTCGATTGATGATGGCTGGCATTTATATTCCTTAAAAAGAGCTGCTGAAGACGGGCCAAATCCAACAGTATTTACGTTTAATAAATCCAATGAATATGAGTTAATTGGTAAAACAACTGAAAGTAAACCCGTGCAAGAATTTGATAAAGTATTTGAAATGCAAGTTGCATACTTTAAACATACGGCGACGTTTACACAACGCATCAAATTAAAAACAGATAAAAAAATTACCGTTACTGGCAAGTATGAATTTCAGGCTTGCACAGAAGAGAAATGTATTTTTCCTCCAGCTGATAAATTTGATTTTAATTTACAAGGCACTGCTGGATGTGTTAATACAACCTCAGCAGCTAATACTACAGCGGTGACGAATGAATTATGCATTTGTGATACTCAGGCTATTTTAGCATCAGCCAAACTTCAAAAAACTAACCCAGAGAATATAATTAAAACACCTACAGAAGGCTCAACTTCTCAAATTCCAGTTATTATTGATAAAATGGATAAAGAAAAAGAGTGCCATCCTTTTTCTAAATTTTTATTAGGATTGGTTGCTGGATTAGGTGCTGTTTTGATGCCTTGTATCTATTCATTAATACCATTAACCGTTTCCTTTTTTGTAAAAAGAAGTAAAACAAGAGCAACTGGAATTAAAAATTCATTATTATATGGTTTTTTTATTATTGTAACATTTGTCATCCCTACGATGCTTATTACCATAGCATTTGGACCAGATGCATTGAGTAATATAGCCACTAATACTTGGCTTAATTTGTTTTTCTTTATATTATTTATCGTTTTTGCATTATCATTTTTCGGGTTATTTGAAATCACTTTACCAAATTCTTGGGGAAATAAACTTGACCAAAAAGCAGATAAAGGTGGGGTTTTAGGTATATTTTTTATGGCGGCAACTTTGGTTGTGATTTCATTTTCTTGTACAGCTGGTTTTTTAGGTACTCTACTGGCTAATTTAGCAGAAGGGAACAGTTATATGTGTCCATTAGCTGGATTCACAGGATTTGGAACAGGTATAGCACTTCCGTTCATGATATTTGCATTCTTTCCGTCTATGCTAAATTCATTACCAAAATCAGGTGGCTGGATGAATACATTTAAAGTAACTGTAGCGTTCATTGAATTAGCACTAGCGGTTAAATTTTTAGCCAATGCAGATAATGTTAACGAATGGGGGTTTATAACCCGAGAAGTATTCATTACTCTTTGGATTGCCATTTTTGCAATGATGACGCTGTATTTATTAGGTGTATTTAAAACATCACACGATGATGAAACAAAACATATATCTGTTGGAAGAATCATGTTTGCTACAATTAGCTTAGCATTTACTATTTATTTAATACCAGGTTTATGGGGAGCTCCTTTAAAAATAATTTCTTCGTTTCCTCCACCTCACCATTATTCAGAATCTCCAAATGGTTTTGGAGGTCATTCATCAGCCTCTAATCAAACGCAAGTATCTTCTGATCCGGAACTAGCCAATTTAGAAAGCAAACGAGTTACAGGACCTGACGGGATCATGATTTTTAAAAATGATTATGAAAATGCATTAAAATATGCCAAATTAATAAACAAGCCTTTATTTGTTGATTTTACAGGAAATGCTTGCGTAAACTGTCGATTAATGGAATCTACCGTTTGGGTTACTCCTGAAGTGCTTCCAATTTTACGTGACTCTGTTGTTGTTGTTTCATTATATGTTGATAGCAAAGTAGAATTACCTAAAGAAGAACAAAAAGAAGTTTTTTGGTTTGGCAAACAAAGAAGTCTCGAAACTATTGGGAATAAATATGCTTATTTTCAATCAACAAAATATGGATCAAGCTCACAACCTCAATATGTTCTAATTAATCACGACGAATCTAATGCTACTCCAGGTACTATGGGAACCGAAACAAATGCCGCAATATTTGCTTTTTGGCTAAAATCAGGATTAAATAATTTTAATTCAAAAAAATAATCATGCCTTTTATATCTTGTAAGGATAAGTTCATTTTTCCTTCGCTATCACTAAATATGCGAAGGCTAATTAATTTAGAACATAGCCAAATAACATCTTCCGTTGTATCTAATTCTTCAATGCCAACTAATACTACGAAACCCTGAGCAATGCTCGAATGTGTTGTATTATCAATAGTTACAGAAGCTTCTGTTACACGTTGAATAACAAAACGCATAAGTTATTTTTTATATTTAGAAATACCTACATCCATCCACTTCACATATTCTTCAATGCTTGGATCATAACCTCTAACTGGTGTTAATAGTTTTTCATTTCCATCAACTAATACATATAATGGTTGTGTGCTTGATCC
>JANYGR010000471.1 GCA_025359355.1 Bacteroidota bacterium
GAAGAATACCTCCAATTAATCCCCAAACCATGAACGATAAAAAACTCATCTCAATAGGCTTTTTAGGAGCCATAGCCGTAGCTTTTGGAGCATTAGGTGCTCATTTTTTAAAAGCAAAAGTTGCATTAGGATTAATGACAACCGATCAACTCAATGGGTTTGACACTGGCGTTAAATATCAAATGTATCATACCATCATGCTCTTTGCTTTATTTTTATTAGCCAAACATAACAACCATAAATTTATTAATTGGGCTTATTATTGCTTTATAATTGGCATCGTCCTATTTTCTGGTTCACTTTATTTATTGTGTACAAGAACATTATTTCATACCGAATGGCTAACATTCTTAGGTCCTATCACTCCTTTAGGTGGATTATTCTTTATTGCAGGCTGGATATTCTTAGCAATGGTAGGCTTACAAAAAAGTACATCTAAATAATGAATTTAAGCGGGGAAGTAATTGCCGTCTTAACAACGCTTTGTTGGAGTTTAGGCATTTTTCCATTTACAGAAGCCGCAAAACGCATTGGCGCTGCCCCTCTTAATCAGTATCGTTTACTGTTAGCGTGGATTATAATCTCCGTTATTTTATTTTTTTCTAATGATTTAAACATCATTCAATTATTTACAACACCACAATCCTATCATTATATTTTTTTGGGATTATCTGGTATCATTGGTTTTTCAATTGGTGATTATTGCAGCTTTACATCATTTAAATTATTAGGTCCAAAATTAGGAAGTCTATATACGACCTTTGCGCCTGGTGCAGCTCTCATCATCGGTTATATCGCCTTAAATGAAACTATCAATTTCATTGGACTCATTGGTATTTTAATAACCATTGGAGGCGTTATCTGGTTAACCTTTTCAAAAAAAGACGCCTACGAAGCTTCTAAAATTGGTTACAAAAGAGATCAAAAAGGAATTATATATGGTATTATTGGTGCTTTATGTCAAGGTACTGGCTTAGTATTATCTAAATATGGTATGGATTATTATTCCGAAAAATTACCAACCATGCATGCTGTTTGGATTCGTTTACTATTTGCATTTGCCGGAGCTTTTATAATTTCAATTCTATTTGGAAAATTGAAGTCAAATAGTAAACCTATTTTTACAAACGAAAAAAATAATTTACCATTTTTGTTTTTAGGAACACTTTTAGGCCCTGTGATGGGTGTCACTCTTTCTTTATTAGCAATTCAACAATTAGAAGTGGCGGTAGCTCAAACCATCTTTGCCTTATTGCCATTATTTGTATTACCAATAAGTTTGATCGTTTATAAAGAAAAAATAACCTTACAATCAGTCTTTGCTTGTTTTATTGCTTTAACAGGAGTTTTGTTGTTAATTTGGAGAAACAGATTTTAGACCGTTATTCATGAACAAAAAAAAAAACATACTTTATTTTTTGATCACGTATAGTGTATGTTGTTACCTTGCTTTAAATCGACATTCTAACGCTTCACCCGGCACTTATCACAGTGAGATTTGGGCAGATAAAGCGGGGTATAATATGTATTTACCTGCTTTACTTATTTATGATTTTGATGCTACTAAATTTCCAGAAGGCACCGAAAAACACATTGGTTATGGTTTTACGTTAGATTCTGTTTCGCATAAAGTCATTACAAAATACCCTTACGGTGTAGCATTGATGCAAAGTCCTTTTTGGCTAATTGCCCATATCACATCTCCTCTAAAAGATGGTTTTTCTTTATACTATCAAAAAGCCATTGATTTTGCTGGCAGTTTTTATTTAACGCTCGGCTTGTTTTTTTTATTCCTTACAATCAATCGTTATCGTAATACACCAATATCGATTATGCTTTCACTACTAATTGCTATTAGCACAGGCATTTTTTATTATGGCATTTATGAAACGGGCATGTCGCACATTTATTCTTTTTGTTGCATAAGTATCATTCTATTTTTAGGATTAAAACCTCAAAAAACAACTAAGCATTTACTGTTAATAGCTCTAATCTCTGCTTTATATATTGTAATTAGACCTTTAAACGTAGTGTTTCTACTTCCTATTATTTTAATGTTACTCATGAATGGGGAACTTATTTTATGGAAAGATGTTTTCAAATCCTATCCTCCAAAAGTGCTCATTATTAGTGTTTTATTAATCGGTCTATTGATACTACCTCAACTACTCTATTATCATTATGCTTACGGAAGTTTTATTGCAAATTCCTATCAACAGGAACCTTTCTTTTTTCCTTCAATATCAAGGATTACAGAGCTTTTATTTTCTCCTAACAATGGTTTATTCATTTATTATCCCATTCTTTTAATTGTATTATTACACATTATTTTTATTAAAGGCGATTACAATAAACTCTCTATATTTTTAATTATAACCTATGTAATCATTTATGCATCATGGTGGAGTTTATCATTAGGATGTAGTTTCGGCCACCGTGCAATCAACGATATTGTTATCCTGTTTTTTATCCCCTTCCTTATTTCTAAAAAACGACTATCAAAATTCATAATTATTTCTTTGATTATTTGTTCTTTAATTAATTTAAAATTCATTTTCAGCTACGATACGTGCCTTTATAACTCAATGAATTGGAATTTCGCCGAATATAAAGCTATACTTTTTGGAGAATTTAAGTAGATTTTAGTTTAAAGATTGATTTTTGTATATTTGGTTTGAATCTGTAATTACAACATCATGCATAAAATAAGTCTACTTACGCTACTTATAACACTTTTATCTTTTTCAAATTTATTTTCTCAAAAAGGAAAAGATGGTGCTAAAACAGTTAGTGCAGCAAATAC
>JANYGR010000526.1 GCA_025359355.1 Bacteroidota bacterium
TGAAATTGTTGGTCAATATAGACCAAAAGAGAATGGAACATTTTCTACTATCTTACCTCCTAACAAAAATTATAATTTCTCATACACAAGTAAAGGTGAAGAATTTTATAACGAAGATTTATTCGTGACCAACGATGTAACGTATCAAGAAATTAAAAAAGAAATTAATTTAGAGCCAATTAATTTATTGGGTAAAGTTAAAGTTAAAGATAAAGCGGTTATTCTTAACACGATTGTACTTAATAACCCTAAGGACAAGCAGCCAGTACCTAATGCTAAAATCACCCTTACAGAAAAAGGAGGTTTAGATACTAAATTTGATGTAGATGCAAAAGGCAAAAAAGATGCAACCCCATTGGCTATAGAAAAAACATATACGATTTATGCTGAAGCAAATGGTAAAAAATCAGCAACCAATTCTTTCAATACAATTGGCGTGAAGGGCAGTAAATCAATCACTGAGATATTATACATTGATGGGAAAGCTGCAAAAACATTTGACTTATTCTTAAATGTGTTAGTTGTCAATAAAAACAAAAAGCCTTTAGCTGACAGTAAAGTTACGTTAACTGGTAATGATGGCAGTAAGTATGAAGGCACAACAGATGCTAAAGGCCGAATTAAAAACATTGAATTAGAAAAAGATGTTAATTATGATTTAATTGGAGAAAACAACGCTGTTATTTCTGAAAAACAAGTGTTTACAACGATGAATGTGAATGCTAAAAAATCATATGATAAAACGATTGTGATTGAGGCAAATACTTCAGTAGTGGTTAGCAATAATAACAACCAAAATAACAATAACAATCATAATTATGGTTGTGGTTCAGCAGTTACTTACAAGTATAACTTCTCTTATGATAAAAACGAAACGGATGAAGCTCAAAATTGGGCTAATTTAATCGACGGTATTGTAAGCAAAACGAAAGAATGTAATCCAACTGTTAAAATATTATCGAGCGCATCTCAAGTTCCTACACATGCTTTTGCTAATAATCATGACTTAGCAAAATCTCGTGCTGAAAATTTAGAAGCTAAGATTAAAGCGGCGGTTACTGCTAAAGGTGGTGATGCTAGCAAGATTGAATTTAGACAAGTAGCACAAGTTCGTGGTCCTATTTACGAAAGTGATTATCAAAACAAAGCAAAATACGATCCTTTCCAATATGTGAAAGTTATTGCTAAATAATTAATCAATTATTTTACTTTTAATCCTTCAAGGTAACAAAACCTTGAAGGATTTTTAGTTTGTTTTAATACCTTTACATTCTATGGAAAAAGAATGGTTTACAGACTGGTTTGACACACCTTATTATCATACCTTATACAAACACCGAGATTACTCCGAAGCTTCTGAGTTTATAGATAACATTACACATTTTTTACAATTAAAACCAAATACAAGTTGTTGGGATTTATGCTGTGGCAAGGGCAGACATAGCATTTACTTAAATAAAAAAGGATACAAAGTAGTTGGCACCGATTTATCGGAGCAAAGTATCATAGAGGCTAACAAAAGTGCTAACGCAACTTTAGATTTTTACACACAAGATATGCGTACTTTATTTCGCACTAATTACTTTGATGTGGTATTTAACTTGTTTACAAGCTTTGGTTATTTTGATAAACGACAAGATGATGTACATGTATTTTCATCTGTATATAAATCTTTAAAACCAAATGGGTTATTTGTGTTTGATTTTTTGAATGCTCAATATGTCCGAAATAATTTTATTTCAAAAATGGAACAAAACATTGATGGTATAACATTTCAGATTACTAAAACCATTGAAAACAATACGGTGATTAAGAATATTGATTTTACTGATAACAACAAAGCTTATCATTTTGAAGAACGCGTGAAATTATTTGACAAATCTTATTTTGACGGATTAGCTCAAGAATGCGGCTTCACACTATTACATACATTTGGAAATTATCAATTAGAGCCTTTTGATTTACAAACTTCACCACGATTAATACTAGTATTACAAAAACAATAAAATCTATAAATGAATTTATTTTTACTAACGCTTTTTTTAGCCTTACCAATTTTAATTGTTGGGATGCTTTTTTTATCCATCAAAATCAAAGCTAAAAAT
>JANYGR010000528.1 GCA_025359355.1 Bacteroidota bacterium
AAAGAAGTGCCCGATAGTAATATAGTGTGGAATTTAATACGGTATCATATAGTGCAGTAAACGGTTTGTAGTAAAAGACGTTTTACTATGGCGGTTTATTTTTTTAATAACATCTAAAAACATAATCTTATGAAACAACCACGTTGGCCAAAAACTTTGGCAGTCATTTGCTTTGCCCTAATGGTAGGTAAGGGTGTAGCGCAAACTACCCAACAAAAACAAAACCTCGAAAAATATTGGAATTATCGAGAAAGCCTGAAGCGTTATTTTATTAAAATAGGCTCCGGACAGGGCGAAAGCGTTCCTGCTAATGTTTATACGCCAAGTACAAATTCGATGGGCTGGGGCGATGCCACTAGTTGGCTCGGCATGTATTATGCCATATTAGCCAGCGAATATAAACTGTTGGTGCAAGACGGAAAACCAACCCAAGGCACCCTCAATGAGTTATACTATGCTCTGAATGCCCTAAATCGCTTAGATGATTATGATAGAAAATATTATACTGGTGGTATAGATGTTTTAACTCATCGTGACGGCTTCTTTTTACGAGATGATGTAGATGCAACATTAATTAATGAGTGGACGAGCCAATACGCTACCGTAAAAGATGATAGGTATAATTTGTCATCCATCACCAGCAGCAATATGTCGCCATTTGGATCTTTTAACAATTGGACACATAACGTAGAAAACGAAGTGAGCTCCGACCAAATCATTGATATTTTTTACGGATTACGTTTTGTAGTGGATATGATTCCTGCTAATACCATAGTACAACCTACACCTGCTGACGCCCCAATGGATTTAAAGCAAGAAGCAAAAAACATCGTAAGCAGGATTATGAGTCAGTTTCAATTGTTTCATCATTTAAATAGCAATGGTAACTGGCAAGGCGAACCTCAAATAGGAGCGCATGCCAATGGCGATGTGCGTGCTAATTGGATTTTGGTAAATCCAGTAACGGGTTTTAAAGACGGAGCAGGTTCGGAACCACGCCCTTTGGCATACGGGCTTGCAAAAGCAGCTGATAAAATTATGGGGACCCCCAATAATTGGACACAATTAGCTATCAGGCATCAAGAAGTGGATCAACTAGGTGATGGTTATTGGGGTGCTGATTTTGACGTATCTGTTAGTTTAAATACTATAAAAACAGATATTTGGGATAATATGGAGCAATTTGTTCCAAATCCTAACGATGTTGGTTTAGACAACCCAACACAATATTGTATTGGCCTATCATCATCTATTACTAATGGTTTTAGCACGGGTGATATTTGTATTAAATCAAGTAAAAATTATTTATCTGGTCCTAGTGGTATTCTTCAACCAAATACAGCCTTGATGTCTATGTATTTAGCTGTAGCAGGTAATACATGGCTTCATAACAATATTGCAAATAAAGCAAGCGTTTATCAAATGTATCCCTTCGATTTATCAGACGCTATATTAAATGGAAATACCGCTACAAGCCCTTATAGTTTTTATGAAAATGTATTAGCATCAGCGCCTTGTAAAGGCCCTTACTATCATTCAGATACTGATTATTCTCCAGAATGGAATACTTCTGACAGATGGGAGCATCCTACTTATGGTGGTGTTTTGCGTAAATTTGAAGGGGATTTTGTAGGTATGGATTACATGTTGTTATATAACTTTACTCACTTATATTTTAAAAACACGGAGTCGTTACCGAGTTACGATCCAAATACAAATTGCGATTGTGCTAATAATCCTGCAATTCAAAAAAGTTTTGTGTCAGGTACATCTAATATCAATACCAATATGAATGTGGTAAGAAGATTCCCTCAATATAAAAATATAGGAATTTATATGAATGAGTTTATTACTACACCAGTTAATGTCATATCTGGCGGAACTATTAATAACAAAACAACATTAATAGTTTGTGGAACAACGGTTGATGTGCGAAATAGCGGTGTCCTTAAAAATGCTGTTGGGCAAATAGCTTCTGATTCAATAAAAATAATGGTTAGAAATGGAGGCATTATTAATGTGGATGCAAATGGCACTTTAGAAATTACAAGTAACACGAAACTCATTATCCAAAAAGGATCAACGGTAAAAGCAAATAATTCTAATGCAAAAATCATTATAAGAACTGGAGGTAAATTAATTGTTGAGCCAGGTGGTTTTTTAGAACTTAATAATGGAGGCACATTAATAATAGAAGACAATGCTAAGGCTACAGTTCATTCAAAATTACTAAGTTCCACAACTAACAATAACGCCGTATTTACCTTTAACCAAGGTGCACAATTACAACTTAAAGGCGATAACGCTGTGTTGGAGTTAAACGGTAGGTTGCATATAGGCGATAATGCCAATTTTGGCTTTACCTACCCTGGCAGTAATAGTGGGTATATTAATTTTAACCGTGGCGCTGGTGTTTTGTGGGATAACTGGGCTACTGGCAACGCACATATTACCTGTGGATATAATTCTTCCTTTAAATTAGTGGGGCAAAGTAAAACAGATAAGGTAATGGTTATTAATCAAAATGTAGTAGCCATGCCAAAAAACATTACACAATTCAGTATTAATAAGGGCTTAGTAGAGTTTAATACCTTTGATGCTTCTTTAGAATCGGATAATATTTTTATTTTAAATAATGCAACACTTAAAGGTATTGTTACTGCTCCACTTACTCAAAGTGGGCGTGGAGTAACTATGTTTGGGCAATATTTATTTATTGCGGGCAATTGCGATTTCCTAAATTTAAGAACAGGAATAAATGGCGCTTTATATTATGGTAACCATAGATTATCGAATGTAAATAATTGTTTGTTTAATGAATGTAAAGTTGGTATTCAAACTTTTGGTGCAGGAACAAACTTAACTAATAACACCTTTTTAAATAATGAAGAGGCTATTTCTAGTCAAGGCTTAGAGTATAATAGTTTTATTAAAAGTAACACAATCACAGCCCCATTATTAGCAAGTTACTCGGACCAAACAATAAATGGTGGTTCTATAGGAGTTGTAACCCATGGTAATAATGGAACGTACGACTTTAATAACAACACTATTAATAATGTTAATACAGCATTACATGCTATCAATAATGATGTGAAATTACGTTGTAATGATTTATCCAATAACGAGTTTGTATTATATGGTTCTACCAATAGTAAAATCAATATGAGTACCTTACTTGGTGCTGGTTATAATGATGCTAGTAACGCTATAAAATTTGCAGAATTTAATGAAGCCAATTTTTTTGAAGCTAATCAAGGCTACAACTCATTTAAAATTTCAGATCAATCGCATTGCTATACAGCCACAAGCCCAGCGCCCACCCATCCATCATATGTGGTATGCCCTATTATTGCAGATGGTTCCATCAATAATTATACAGGTTTTAATACAACAACCAATAAATATGAATTGGTGGCTGAATTAAATTTTTGGCGACCGTTATATTTCCCTGGTAATATTATTGAGCACGAGTATTTTAATGTAACCAAAGCGCCACTATTTTCTTCTGTTCAAAAAGGAGAATTAATTATTGGTACACCGCTTACAAGTATTACGCAAGCAGGTTGCCCAACTAATAATGGCGGTGGCAGTGGTGGTGGCCCTTCTCAAAGAGTTCATCCGCTTGACATTAATAGCATTAATAGTAGCATTACAACTCCTTCTTTTTATAATAAATCGTTACGCGACGCTTTAGTTTTTTCTATGAATAAGATGGATAATATGAAACATGTAACTAAGTTAAATCAAGCCGCAGATTTGTTGACAGAGATTTTAAAATTTAATTATACATCACCTATTTTAAATCAAAATGATAAATATTTATTAGAGGTTTCTTACCAAAAATTATTTTCGTGTGTAGCTCAATTAACGGAATTATATAGCGATAGTTTAGGTGCTAACTCCTTACCACCTTCATTAAATAACAGGTATAATGATTTGCACAGTATTATTAATTTAAGATTATCTCGTAAAGGTATTTCTGAAATAGATTATAAAGAAGCAACGGATTTAATAAGATTAGATGATGCGTTAATTTATGGATTAGCGAGGCAACGTACTAATGCCATATCCATCATTAATGGTATTATTGCCAGTAATCCTAAAAATGAACATGTTAATTTATTAGAACATTGGCGTTGCATTTATAGTACAGAAGAAGATGCTATTAATCATGTGATTTCTACTGAAAATGCTTTTGCTTCATTACTAAAATGTAATAACGACTATATGGTAATAAAAAAACAAAAGACAGCATCAGGCGCTAGGAAAGGGAATAGTAATCCTTTAGATGAGGTTTCTTATGCTAAAGATAATGCCATTGCCGTATATCCTAATCCTACACAAGGAAGTGTGATGATGGCGTATGATTTAAAAGATTACACAAGTATTACTTTTGAAATTTTTGATGTGCAAGGAAAGAAAATGGCAAGCTATGACATTAATGCCGCAGAACATCAATTTAATATTGATAATCTAAATTTAGAAAATGGTGTTTATGTATATAGCATAAAAGCTGATGGAAAAAACTTGATGACTAAAAAAATAGTAGTGATGAAATAGTAAATATTTTATCTTATAGATACTTTAATAAAAAGGCGAGGATAAAATCCTCGCCTTTTTATTTACAAGACGTTTGGTTAAGTGAATACAACGAGTATAGCCCATAAACTACAAACTCTCATTGAAAATCAATTGGTCAGTGAGGTCAATAAACAAAGCGTCGAGCGTTAATTAGTAAGCGCCGACGACAAAGCATTAACGCTCGGTGACAAATAACAAACGCTCGTTGAAAAAGGATTCGTCAATGAGGTCGATACACAAAGCGTCGAGCGTTAATTAGTAAGCGTCGGCGATAAAGCATTAACGCTCGGTGAAAGAGGAATTGAATGTGCCGTTATTGTGTAAGTGTGTATATCCTCGTTTACCTCAATCGTAAAAAAACCAGTTATGGGCTAAAAGTTACCAGTTACAAAGTGGCATTGTTAAAGGATGTTAAGAGACGTAACATTTTACGAAAGGCTTCGTTATAAGACTTAAATCAACTATTATAAATTCATCTTTAAAAAAGGAGCAAGTATGATGATACATTTAAAGTAATCACATTTTATAAAATGGATGATGCGGAACTAACTCCCGATAGCTATCGGGATAAAAAGCAACGCACATCGATTTGAAAAACAAAAAAGAATAGCCCGCAGATCTTACAGATAAACGCAGATTAAAAAAATATTAAAAATCAGCGAACATCAGCGACATCAGAGGGAAATTAAAAAATAACAAATAAATTAATAATCTTTTAAAAAACAGAAATCATGATACAACTTTTGAAAGCAATTTTAGGATTAAGTAAATTATCTCCAGCAGATAAAGTCATAAAATCCCAAAACATTAAGGATAGTATGCAAAGTTCGGGTAATTTTTTGGCTAGCAATATGCCTATTACCTATCTTATTTTGCAAACCTTAATTACTGATTTACACAATGCTATTATAGCAGCTGCTAATGGCACACCTACCGACACTGCCTATATGCACGAACAAGAACGCATGCTTGTAAATGCATTTAATTTAATTAAATCGCATGTAGAGATGGTGGCAAATAATAATAGCGCTAATGCGGCTAGTATTATTACATCGGCAGGTATGCAAGTAGCTACCCTAGGAGGTTCTAATGCAGTAAGTGAGTTAACGTTAGAGGCCTTAGGTAATGGCAAAATCAAAATACGTGTGCCACGCCAAACTGGCGAAAAAGCGTTTATTTTTGAAAGCAGCACTGATAATATCACTTGGACAGAAGTATTATTTAGTAGCAATACAACCATCACGTTATCTAGCCAAATACCCGTTTCAACAATTTATATCAGGTACAGTGCTATTAGCAAAACTGGCAAAGGCGCTAGTAGTCAATCAAAATCAGTTGTTGTGCTTTAGTAATAAGATGTCGAGTTATAATTTAAAAACTCCTTCGTTAGAAATAGCGAAGGAGTTTTTTTATGGCGATAATTCAATTACTTTTAAAAGGCGAAATAGATTCTATTTAAAAAAATGTTGAATAGAACAAGCGCGTAGGGTTGTCAAAAATGCGGGAAGAG
>JANYGR010000554.1 GCA_025359355.1 Bacteroidota bacterium
GATAAATTCAATCAATATGTATTAGATACAGTTGCCAGAAATTGGGTGTATATGAGGCGTGATGCTATTAAGGCTGAAGAGGCTAAAGGAATTAAAGAGACTAAAGGGATAGAAAAGATTGAAGAGACTAATTTAAAAACTCAACAATTACAAAAACAACTAGATGCTATTCCACCAAAAATTGAAGCGGAAAAAGTAGTTTATACTAAAAAAATAAATCTCCTACCAAAATCTATTCAGCCTACAAAGCCCGTAAAATCAACCGAAGGCAGACCTCAATTTGAATTAGATGTCAACTATAAAGAGTTTCCTGAATTAGAAGCTTTTAAAAATGCGGTGTTTGAAGTTGGAAAAGAAAATAAAAATTATAACGCTAACCTATCAGACATTACTTGGAGTAGTGCCGAAATTTCGGAAGGTCCACAAAAAGGAAAAAATTATTTAGTAACCTTAAAGTTAAGAGAGCGCGTTGAGAAACTGGTTGTTTATCCCGCATTAACGGGCGCAAACTATGATAAGGCTATTGCTAATTACGAGAAAAAATTTAGTGAATATAAAAGTTTAGTAACAAAGCGTGAGGCTGATGAGAAAAAACTAAAAGAAGAGTTTGAAGCCAAGCAACAAGTTTACTTAGCTGAGCAGAAAAAATTAAATGAAGAGTTGGTTCGAGAACGTATTAAAATAAGGCAAGAACAAGACAAGCAATTTGCTGAGCAATTTTCGACGATGGGAAATCAACAACGCATCATGAGAACTTTTCAGGTAAGTAACTTTGGGATTTATAATTCGGATTGTCCTAATAGTATGCCTAAAGGTGCAAGTGTCAATCCTACTTATGTGATAAATAATGGCGCTTCGATTCTTACACCAACTACTACCTATTTAGTTTGTCATACTAAAAATATAGTCTATAATTTATATGCCAATACGCCATTGACTTATGATCCAGAGGATAGCTACAGTTTATGTGTGATTGCAAATGGTAAGCTATATATCTGTAGTAAGGAATTATTTGCAGCTCTTACAAAAGAGAAACAAAATAAATTTCCATTATTGGAATTAAGTGTAGCTGTAAATGATTTGAGTGATTTTAAGAAAGCATTAGGCATATAAAAAAACATACTTACTTTATTTTAAACCTTCAAGGTTTTAAAAACCTTGAAGATTATTTATTAATTTATAAACTAACTACAATGAAGCCACTATTCATTTCTCTGTCAATAGCCTTAATTGGCTTATCTTTTATCAAACAAAAAGAATTTACTCCACCAGGAACATTTCAAATAAACGATACCTTATATGCTGATGAAACAGAAATTTCTAATATTGATTGGCAGGAGTTTGAGTGGTGGACAAAATCTATTTATGGAGCAAACTCCAAAGAGCATTTGGCAACATTACCAGATACTTTAGTGTGGAGAGAAAAAAATACTTATAACGAACCATATGTCAAATATTATTATCGTCATCCTGCCTATAAAGATTACCCTGTAGTAGGCATTTCTTATGAACAAGCAAAAGCCTACTGTATATGGCGAACGGCAAGAGTAAAATCTCAACTTTTACAAAAAAAAGATTTTAAAAATCAAGCTTTTGAATACCGTTTACCCACCAAAGCAGAATGGGAATTATTAGCGGAATCATCATTAAGTATATTCGAAAATAAAGGATTCGACGTAAAAGGAAATCCGAAATTAAATTGCTTAATGGACGTTGATTCGATTGTCATAAAAGGAAAAACAAAGGTTATTAATTTCAATTCTGATGTAACTGCACCAGTAAAATCATATTATAAAAATCATTTTGGCTTATATAATATGATAGGGAATGTTTCGGAAATGATTGAAAATAAAGGTATTTGTAAAGGTGGTGCTTGGAACAATCGTATAGATCAAATGCGTATTGGTAAAGAGTTAACCTACACCAAACCATCTGCAGCTCTTGGTTTTAGATGCGTGTGTATTATTAAGAAAACTAAAATGAGTTAATGTTTATTTCGTTTTACCAAAGCCATAATAAAATCCAAAGCATAAAGTGATAGAACTTATGTCCCATTTATTGGTAACTCCCGTTTGATTCGGTAACCATTTATCTAATGAAGGCTTATTTAAATCAAACTTTGAGAAATTAAGATTATAGCCAATATGCCCACCGATAGCTATATTTGGGTCAACCAAAAAATAAACACCCAACTGAGCTTCTACAAATGCACTATTATATTGCGTCGGAAATTTCCCTTTTAAAGTATCATTATAATAGGTAATACCTTTGTAAGAAGTAAGCCCATATCCTGCATTTAAAGAGATCGTAGTAAAGGCATTGTCAGAAAAAAAACGATCGTAGCCTACTTTTAAATAACCATTTTGAATTTCTGTGTAGGTGTTAATACGTTGGTCTCGTAATGCTTTTTGGGCTTGCAAATATGTAAATGAATAACCAACACCCACAAAAAAATTAGAAAATAATTTATAATTAAGCGTGGCATCTCCAGTAAAAAC
>JANYGR010000026.1 GCA_025359355.1 Bacteroidota bacterium
AAAGAAGGCGACGTCGTTAATGTAAAATACATTGGAACAGATCCTAAAAACGGTAAAGCAAAATTATCTCGCAAAGCATTAATCGCTAAGCCGGAAGCTGCTGCTGAAGAAAACAAAGCTTAATTATTTTCACAATATAGAAAGCCATTCTCTTAATTGAGGATGGCTTTTTTGTTTCTCTAAATTTTTATGTAAAAAGATACAAGAGTAAACATCCCTTCAATTCTTATTGTTAATGTTTTAAATGAAATTTTTCTAAATTTTCTTTCACTCTAAACTTAATTATTTTTTAATAAGGTTTATGGGAATCGGCTTATTTAAAGGAAACTAAACAGATCCTTTAGCACCTTTATAAATAGAAAATCGCTCTCTTACCTCAATAGGCTGAGCATAAATATTAGGAATCAATATCTTTTAAAATGAGTTTTATCTTTACTATTAGTGGGGCATTTTACTCATGTCCATGTAACCTAATTCCCACTGATGACCATCCAAATCAGCAAAACTATGCTGGTACATCCAACCATGGTCTGCTGCTTCCATATAAATATCCCCACCTGCCGATTTTGCTGTAGCAACTAATTCTATCACCTTTTCTTTACTCTCAACATCTATTGCAATTAACACTTGTGTTGTTTTTGTTGCATCAGCAATTTCTTTTTTTGTAAAATGTTGGAAATGTCCGTAGGTTAATAACATCACAAACATGGATTCATTGATAACCATGCAAGCTGCAAATTCATTGGTAAACTGAGGGTTAACGGTAAATCCTACTTTGGTATAAAAATCCATCGACTTTTGTAAATCTTTAACTGGTAGATTGATGAAAATTTTTGTGGTCATAATTTTTATTTTTAAAATATTGGATTAAGGTATAAATAATATTAAATTAAATTTATACAGTTTATTCTAAATAACAATGATTACGATATTTAATTTTAACCAGATAGTTAATAAAGAAAGATTAAAAATCTACCCTGTAGTAAAACAACGGTAAAAATCCTAGTTGATATTCTTGCTTAATTGGATTAGCAGAAGGATTTGAAGGATCTGGCGCGTACGTTAGACCAAGAATATTTTTATTATTAAAAATATTTACTAAGTCGAATGCAATTTCGTGGGTTGTTTTTTTAGTACTTATTTTATAACCAATCTTAATATCGAATCTGAAATAACTATGAAACTGAAGCGTATTACGTAAAGAATCTACTTCTACTAAATTGCCAACAGCCTGTGAAGCAGCAACATTGGCGGGTGAATAACGACGACCACCTGCACTCGTTAATTTGCCTGAAATGGTAAACACTTTTCTTCCAGTAGAACCAATCTTAATTTCCTTACCCAATAATAAATTAGTAACGTAGTTTCCATTATAATCTGTATTACGGTTAACACCATCACTTCCTTTGTATTTAGATTCATATACGGTAACTGTATATAATAGGAAAAATGATTTGTTGAAATACCGTTCCAATGTAAATTCTACCCCATAATTACTGCCAGTTCCATTATTCACCAACTTACCTGGATAAGGCGGATTAAACATAGAACCTTGATTTAATAGGGAGTACGACGATGAATAGATATCAATCGGAACATTATATAACGATTGGTAATAGGCTTCCATCACAATACGCGAAGTTTGTTGAAACTTTTTTTCATAACCAAGTACAAAATGTTGAGCACGTGTAAATCCTAAATTTTTATTATTCATTTCATACTGCCCACTCGCATTTAATGTTTGATGAAAATAAATATAATTTGGTTGCATTTGGCTATGCATGCCATAACCAAAACTTAACCATTGTGTATTAGCAAAATTCCAACGAATGCCCGCACGTGGCTCAATTGAAGAACTTCCATTCAATGTTAAATACTGTCCATGTAACCCCACATTAATTGCAACCCGTTCGTGTGGTTTATATTTTACTTGTACAAAAGGTTGAATCAACATCGTGTTTCCAACATAATTCTCTCTTACGTCCCATTTATTAATTGATTCAACCAAATTACTATCGCGTAAAATATAAACCACACGAACGGGTTGCAATTAATGTGGGGTTACATGGACAGTATTTAACATTGAATGGAAGTTCTTCAATTGAG
>JANYGR010000055.1 GCA_025359355.1 Bacteroidota bacterium
CCTTCGCCTACAATTACAACAAAATTTTTCAGCATATCAAATGGAAGATTTGCTCATCCTGAAGAAAACAGGGCAATATCAATAAGAGAAGGAGCTGTTTTGCAATCCTTCCCTAAAAATTATAAGATCAAAGCTACAAGCATTGCCAATGCAGCAAGAATGATTGGAAATGCAGTCCCACCTAAATATGCTTCGTCAATTGCGAAAGCAATAATCAACAACCATATAAATGCAGTTTAGAACAAAAGCCAGAGCAGTAGATTTATTGGTAAAAGGGCAAATAGCTGATTTACCTACTGCCATAACCGAACTGTGGAAAAATGGTTATGATGCCTAGGATTGCATGCTTTATTAAAGGGAAGGGCAATAGATTGAAAACAACTTACTCTTTAATTTCAGAAGTGAGCCTGAGAGTTTTCTGAAAAAATAAGTTTGGAATAAGACGATACGAGTTAGATTAAATATTGAGTCACATCCCAATCCTTATTTCCCATTCTTTTATGAAGTATTAAATAAGTTTTATTATCTCGAAAGTTGATATGAATATGGTAATAATATCTGTTAGATAAATTAGTGATATTTAAATATTCAAGATTAGCAGAGAATTCTTTAAATGGTATTAATAATATTTTATCCGCTGTTCCGCACCCAAATCCCACATACGCCAGATCAAAAGATTTAAGAAAATCTCCCTGATTAGGTTGGAATGCAAACCAATACTGTTGATATTCCGGGAAATTATACTCCTTTGACACTGCACATGTAAGTCCTACGGTATTATTCCCATCTGAATAGGTGACACGACTTCTTTTTACTAAAGAAAGTTTCAATTTTGCTCTAATTTTTATCAGACATTCCTCGTGGAAGCTTGCCGGCTTTATCTGTTGCTCTTTTGGAACTCTGATTTGTGGCACTACCTCCGGAATTAGATCTGTTTCTGCAATTTCAAGTTCTTCAGTAAGATCTTCGGTTGTAGAAGTTATCATCTGTATTAAGCTGTCAATTCTAGTATATTCTTTCGGCTTAAGTAATTCCTTAATTTGGTTTATAGTCTTTAAATCATTGAAATTTTCTTTCAGCTTTAAAAGCTGTAACAATGACTCCGTACTTATTAATCTAATATCCCAGGCATGCTTGGATCCACGAATTTGTGCTTCTAAATCTCCAGTATCTTGCCTTCCTACTACTATTAAGATTGAAGATTTCTCAATTTCTATAATTCCTTCGGCTGCTAATTTTTTTCTATAAGTCGATATTGTATCTAGACTTATTCGATAAGCATCAGTAGTCTTTACTTCCACAATTAGTGAATACCCATCTTTACTTTTCCAAATGCCATCGAATCCTATGGAATTTCTAAGACCTTGATACAATCCATATTCAATTTCGAACTCTAACCTAGATCCTATTTGATTTACGATATCTTGTAAAGCAAGACCGCTATTTTCAAATTTTTTATCACTTAAACAGTCGTTTATAAATCTTGCTAATGAAACAGAATCGACATTGTTTAGCCAATCACGAAATTGTTTTGAGGTTAAATTACCATCTTTCAATGACCCATCATGTATAATTCCAATAATTTGGGATAAAGACTTCTCCTTATAATATTCAAATTGTTCTTCCCAAACCTGTGAGATGTTTTTCATTCGTAATGCTCTAATAAAATTAGATTAATAACTAATTTGGAATTTCTTTAATAACGGCTAGATCTTATATCATAATATAGTTTTGCCCTTTTAAAATGTTGGCGAGAGAAACGATTTATGTATATTTTAAAAATTAAATTCTTCCTACAATACTACTAACAATTCTTGTTAATGTTCTTTCTGTTTTTCCATTCTTTAAATCACACCCCCAAACTACAAAAACTTTCCATCCATCTTTCCTTAATGCACTTATGACTTTATTATCATTGATGATGTTTCCGTTTATTTTAGTCAGCCAAAAATCAGTATTCGTTTTAGGAACTGTAAAATATCCACAACCTTTATGCCCATGCCAGAAACAGCCATGAACAAATATTACACTTTTGTATTTTGGTAAAACTATGTCAGGTTTTCCATGTAAATCTTTCGAATGTAACCTGTATCTGAACCCTTGTGCATGTAAATACTTTCTCACCAGCATCTCTGGCTTGGTATTCTTGCCTTTGATTTGGCTCATATTGTAACTTCTGACTTCCTTGCTGTGTTTATCAGCCATAACTTTAGGTTTGGTAAACCATGCCTATTTTCTTAATTCGTAGTACTTTTTAAAAAATATTGATTCTCTTTTTCATATTTTGACTGCCATTTTGTTAGGGTGTTTCTGCATCGTCAAGTCGTTTATATAAATGCGACAACAAGCTTAAAAAATCTAAGCAATCCTTTTCAGAAAATAAACCAGTGCCATTTAATTCTTTTATTTCCTCATGTTGAATTGGGTGTCTTCCTCCAACTAAAATACCTTCGGATAACATCTGTTGAGCCGCTTCTATGTTTGTTATTGTCCTGTCATCAAAATCACTTCCATCACTTTTTTTATACTTTTTCGTTACACTTAAGAGCCTCCTATTAAACACTGCCTGAATTAATGCACGTTCATCTATGTTATGTTTACCTGATTTATTTTTGACCTCTGTGATATACCTTTTTAGCGCTTCTATAAAAGCTCCATAAAAATCTTGATTTTTATAATAATTTTCAGAAGCCCCTTTTAATTCAGGGTGGATATGTCTCCAGTGTAGATTAGGAAATTCTGGAATAAGATTATGTAATAATTTAATAGATTGCTGTTGGATATCATCGGATATTTCAGGATTCCCTTCAAAGATTCCAATAAGTGAATCAATGTTATTTTTCGTATCACCTTCTAAAGTCTCTACCCAAACAGACACATCAATATTAGTTCTATCTGATACTGTTTGTCTTTTTTTCTCTTTTCTAAATTCTCTCCACTGTCTTTCAATAATTGACAAACAACTAGCCAAATACTCACGCAATTCGATAGTTAACGAATTTTCCCAATCAATTGATTGTCTGTTAGTAGAAATTACATCCTCCTCCCAATTATCTATAAAGTCAATATTTAACCAGCCAGTTACATATGAATAAAAATGGCTAGATTCTGATGGCCCAAAGAATTCTGGAGCATTTACTAATCTTCCGTTAGCAAATAAAGTTATCCCTCGTAAATTTGCTTTTAAAGTTTTTTCCGTGGTAATAATTGACCCTTTTATCTGATTACTTTCTGAATATCTTAAAGGATTATTTTCCGCAATTTTTTCAATATTCCAACTAAACTCAGGAGTTACATTTTGAAATTTTAGTTTATTGTCAATCTTTATAGGAGCTCCATCGTTGAGATTAATAAAGACTGTAAAATCATCGTTGAAATTAAAAAGTCTACCAATATTTTCAGCATAGTCAGTAATAGGGAAGCCTGTTTTACGATTTAAATTTGATAGGATTATTTTCGTTCCTGTTTTATAATGTCCTTTAGGCAAAATTTCAAATTTCGGCGTGTAGTCTGGAAAATCCACGCAAATTGACCCCTTCCCGCCACGGGAAAGTGACCCCCACCGGCCATTTCAGATTGACCCCCTAAAATAGCAGAAAAAAGAACAGTTGTTTTTGTAGGATAAATATCGGTTGTTTTAATCAAAACGAACCGAGATAATTATGTCCAATAAACCAATTGAGATGTTTAAAATAAGACAGGTATTGCGCCTTTA
>JANYGR010000061.1 GCA_025359355.1 Bacteroidota bacterium
ATATTTTGAAGGACAAACAAAATGATATAATAAAACTGAAACATTATGACTTTTATGGATATATTCGCTCACATAACAATATTACAAAAAAGAGTCGAAGCAGAGCTTCGAGGAATTAAACCCAAAGAGATTAAATCATATTTAATTTAGCAAGTAATTCGTCGCGGTAAGAACCCCCGACGGGAATTACTTTTTTGTTTTCTTCTAAAACTACCGTCTGATTTTCGATGGTTTGTATTTTATCAATACGAGCAATAAATGAGCGGTGAACACGGATAAAATCGCCGTTATCTAATTTCTTTTCGATGTCTTTCATTGTAGAGTGTATCGTATAACGGGTATATTGTGTATTAAGCACAACATAATCTTTTAAGGCTTCTACATAAAAAATATCTTTCAAATTAACTTTAACAAGGCGAGAATTTGATTTAACAAACAAAATATCTTTTACTGCTTCGTCTTTGTTTTCAACTAAGGAATATAAAAAATCGCGTTCTTTTTGTACTTCACTATCTTTTTTATGCTTATAGATAGCCATTTCGATAGTAGAATGTAAATCTATTTCTTTAAAAGGCTTAAGGATGTATCCATAAGGCTCAGTGATTTTAGCTTTAGCAAGCGTGCTTTCGTCTGCATAAGCAGTTAAGAATATAACTGGAATATTGTACTCTTTTTTAATAATATCAGCGACATCAATCCCCGTCATTGGCCCCTTAATCATAATATCCATTAATACGATATTAGGCTCCAAATCAACAATGTTTTTAATTGCATCTGCTCCATTATTACTAATGCCCAAAACATTATATCCTAGTTTTTTTAGGCTGTTTTGAATATCTTTAGCAACGATGCTTTCATCTTCGACAATATATACGTTAGTATTGTTGTTTTCCATATTATAATTTAAATTCTATATTAAATCTAGTTCCGTTATTTCTATCTAATATTATAGTTCCGTTAATTTGTTCTACAAGAGTATCTACAAGCTGTAATCCCAGTGTTTTAGACTGTTTTAGGTCAATTTCAGGTGAAATTCCAATACCATTATCTCCTGCTTGAATTAACACTTTTTGTTTGTCAACTTTCAAAGTTACGAAGATTATTCCATCTCTATTGTTTGGAAATGCATATTTTAATGAATTTGATATAATTTCGTTTATAATTAAGCCGCAGGGTATAGATGTGTCTAAATTTAAGAACAATTTATCTAACGTTAAAATTAACTTTATTTTTTGAGTATTTACAGAATATGTGTGTACTAAATTTTTTGCAAGAGTGCTTACGTAATCAGAAAAATTAACTGACTCGAAATTTTTACTTTGGTACAGGCTTTCATGAATGAACGCCATGGATTTAATTCGATTTTGGCACTCTTTCAATAAATTAAGCGCGTATACATCATTTACATAAGACGACTGAAGATTTAATATGCTTGAAATTACCTGCATATTATTTTTTACACGATGATGAACTTCTTTTAATAAAATTTCTTTTTCTTTTAACGATTGGTTTATTTTCTCTTCATTAATTTTATTCTCTGTTATATCGAATCCAATTCCAGAAACCTCTACAACTTCGTTATTAACGTTTTTAATTGGGTATAAATAGTATTGTCTAAATACCTTGCTCCCATCTAGTTTGACTCTTTCGGTACTTAATTCCACTTGTTTTCCTGCAAATGCACTTGCATATTTTTCGTCCCAAGCTGACTGAAAATTAGAAACTTTACTTTTTCCAATTTCCCTTATGCTTTTACCAACTTCTGGATAAAATCCATACAAATCAAAAACAGCGTTTGCATAATTTTTATTTAATGAAGAAAATTTATAATCCTTGGTAATTGTCCACATTAACTGTTCGCCGCTTTCAAAGATTGCTTTTAATTTTGACGATTGTTCTAATATTTTATTTTCATTTTTAATTCGTTCGGTAATATTCTGAGCAATAACGGACACTTCAACAACTTCATTATTTAAAAATATAGGGTATAAATAAACTTCTCTATAAGTATCTTCATTATTAATTATGCTTTTGTGAACAAAAACATGAGGTTTACCCTTTAATACTAATTTATATTTATCTATCCAAAAAGCTTTTTTATCTTTATTTTGTATGGTGTCGAAAACCGAGATAATTTTATTTTCTTCCAGTTTTTTCTTTTGTAGATTATTTTTAATGAGGTTGAAGTAGTTTTTATTATAAGATGTTAATTCAAACTTTTTATTGACTGTCCAGATTAAATGATCGCCACTTTCAAAGATTGCTTTTAATTTAGCAGATTGATCTAATATTTGTTGTTCAAATTTTTTGTTTTCAGTAATATCAGATGCTAAGCAGGCAATTTCGGTGATTTCATTATTTTCATTTCTTACTGGATTAAAATAAATTTCTTTATAATTGAAATCTCCCGAAGGTTCTAATTGTTTTCTTTCTAACTTTAAAGAATTACCATCAAATACTTTTTTATAAATGGTATACCAATATGATTTGTATTCTGCTTGTTTATTTTTTGGTAGTAAATTATGTAGTTGTGTATTTAATAAGGGTTCTTTATTATTATAGATTTTGAAATATTTGCTAAAATTTTTATTAAACGATGTTGCTTTAAAATCTTTATTAACCGTCCAAATTAAATGCGAAGAATTTTCAAAAATCGAAGTTAATTTTGCTGCTTGATTGATAGATTTATTTTGAAGATGATTTAACTCTGTAACATCATTAGAAATACAAGATATTTCCTCAACAATATCATTATTTAAAATTGGATGTAAAAATATTTGTCTAAAAACTTTCTTTTTATGAACATCCAATTGTTCCGTAGTAAATTCAATCCCGCTTCCCGATTTAAATACATCATTATATTTTTCTATCCACCAATTATGATATTCTTTACCTTCTTTTGTTTTTTGAGGTTTATATACTTTTTTATCTAAAGTGGGCCTTATTTTATAAACATTATACATAGCATCAGAAAAATTCTGATTGAACGATGTAAAGAAATAATTTTTATCTACTGTCCAAATTAGCTGTTTTCCACTTTCAAAGATTGCTTTCAGTTTTGCTGACTGTTCTATAATTTTTTGTTCCGAGAGTCTTCTTTCGGTTGTATCGTGGCCAATTACTGCAATTTCATTGATGTTTCCATCACTACTTCTGATGGGATGTAAAAATATTTCTCTGTAATGTATTTTTCCTTTAAGATTAGTATTATTAATTTCAAAATACTCAACTGTGTTGTTTTTATTTTTAAAAAAATTAGTGTACTTGTTTACCCAAAAAGACAATAAATTATTTTTTAATGACTTTCCTATATCGCCTATATATTGTCCTATTTTTAATTCATGATTAAAAATAGCTTTAATATAATTGTAATAATTTTGATTGAAAGAGGTTATTTTTAATTCTCTGTTAACTGTCCATATTAAATGAGAAGTATTGTTAAAAATAGCTTCGTATTTGGTTGTTTGATTAACTAATTCATTTTGTATTTTTTTTCTATAATTAATCTCAGCAGTTAATTTTTTATTTGATTCTTCAGCAATTTCGGCTCTAAGAATTTCGGCTGATAATTTTTTTTCTGCTGAAATATTTGAAATAATAGTTTGCACACAAGGTTTTCCATTATATAAAAATGGCCCTGTTTTTAATTCAACGTCTACGATGTTACCTTTAACGGTTTTAACTTTATAGGTTGAATAAGGAAATTGCTGACCTTTTACAGCTTTATTCATTCTATCAATCGCTCTTTTTCGATCTTCTGGAATAATAAAATCAATCAAATTTTTTCCAATTATTTTATTTGGATCTTTTATTTCTAAAATATTTGCTGCCGTTACATTACTATAAATACAATTGCCTTTATGAATAAAAATACCGATAGGGGAGGTGTCTAATAAATTTTTATAGTTACTCCATTTTTGTTCTGATTCCAGTTGGGCAACTTTTTCTTTAGTAATATCTCTACTAATGCCTAATATGAATTTTATTTTTCCGTTTTCATCATAAATTGGCGAATAATTATCTTCTAACCAAATTAACTTCCCGGATTTAGTTTTGTATTGAAAGGTAGCGCTTGTATGTTTTAACGTATTATTTTTTTGTTTTTTACTTATAATCGTCTCAAATGATTTATATCCTTTTTTATCCAAAACAATTGAATTGCATAAATTGCCATTATCATAAAAATCCTTTGGAGAATACCCTAATATTTTTTTTATAACGGGACTGATATAAATATATCTTGGTTTAGGATGATAGGTATAAAAAAATATTAAATCGTTCGCATTTTGTGTTATTAATTCAAAATTTTCTTTAGCATCTGATAATTCTTTTCTGTATATTACTTGTTCGGAAATATCAGTAAAAATGGTTTGTATAGCTTGTTTACCATTAAAAATAATAACATTTGATTTTACTTCTAAATCAACTATTTGATTTTTAGCA
>JANYGR010000069.1 GCA_025359355.1 Bacteroidota bacterium
GCTACCGGAATTTTCAATAAAAACAAAGCAATTAATATGCCGCCAACAATAATGCGGTACCAGCCAAAGCCCTTAAATCCATGTTTATTTAAGAAGCCTATAAACGATTTAATCGCTAGTAGCGCCACTACAAAAGCAACGATGTTGCCAAAAGCCAATAGACTTATTTCTTGTGAATTAAGCGTCAATCCATCTTTATAAAAATCCAATAATTTTTTAGCTGTAGCTGCAAACATCGTTGGAACTGCTAAAAAGAAAGAAAACTCTGCGGCTGTTTGGCGAGTTAATCCTTGGGTCATACCACCAACAATAGTCGATGCACTTCGGCTCATACCAGGCCATAACGCTAAGCATTGAAAAAGCCCTATTTTAAAGGCTTTAGGAAGTGTAATTTCTTTTTCTTCATCTAATGAATTATTCTTAAACCATTTGTCTACAAACAACAATACAATACCACCAATACATAAAGCCATAGCAACACCCATCAAGTTTTCAAGAGCCATATCAATATAATCTCCTAACAATAAACCGGCAATAGCAGCAGGAATAAATGCTACTATTAGTTTGATATAAAAATCAATAGATTTGAAAAAGCGTTTAAAGTATAAAACAACGACTGATAAAATAGCTCCTAATTGAATAGCAACTGTAAACAATTTCACAAAAGGTGTCGCTTCCATGCCTAAAATGGCAGTTCCAATCATCATGTGCCCTGTTGATGAAATAGGCAAAAACTCTGTTAATCCTTCGATAACAGCTATAATAAACGCTTGTAAATAGTTCATGAAAGGGAGATCAGTTAAAAATTAAGACTTAGAAACCTCTTCTGTTTTAGTTTTAGGTCGCCACATAATAGCTACAATAATAACTACAAAGCCCAACAAACAAACCATAGGTGCAATCGTAATGCGCTGTGTATCAAATATCGCTGGATTAAATACATTTGGATCTTCGCTACCACCACCAATCATTAATAAATAACCAAGTATAATTAATACAATACCGCCAATAAATAATTGATAATTTTGTTTGCCAAAAGTTGTTTTCATTAGTATTTAATTTTGAAAAGCAAAGCTATTAAAAAAAGTGGTTTAACAACCCAAAAAGGCTACAAAATGCCTAAATATTCCGTTAAAATTTCGTAATATTGCTATTCTTATAACTAACTATATGGCTAAAGTAGCATTAATAACAGGCGTAACAGGACAAGATGGCGCCTATCTTTCGGAATTATTATTAAGTAAAGGATATGAGGTTCATGGCGTAAAGCGTCGTAGTTCCTTATTTAACACAGATCGTATTGATCATTTATACCAAGATCAACACGAAAAACATGTTCATTTTAAATTGCATCATGGCGATTTAACCGACAGTACTAACTTAATTAGAATTGTGCAAGAGGTTCAACCTGATGAAATATATAACCTTGCGGCCATGTCGCACGTGAAGGTAAGTTTTGACACTCCTGAATATACAGCGAATGCAGATGGTATTGGTACGCTTCGTATTTTAGAAGCTATCCGTGTTTTAGGATTAGAAAAGAAAACTCGTTTTTATCAAGCCTCTACATCTGAGTTGTATGGCTTGGTTCAAGAGATTCCACAAAAAGAAACAACTCCTTTTTACCCACGTAGCCCTTATGGCGTTGCTAAATTATATGCTTTTTGGATTACTAAGAATTACCGAGAAGCCTACGGAATGTTTGCTTGCAACGGAATTTTATTTAATCACGAAAGCCCCTTACGTGGCGAAACATTTGTAACTCGTAAAATAACACGTGCTGTTGCTAAAATTAGTTTGGGTTTACAAGACAAACTATTTATGGGAAACATCGATTCTGAAAGGGATTGGGGGCATGCGAAAGATTATGTAGAAGGCATGTGGCGTATGTTACAACAAGACGAACCAGATGATTTTGTATTAGCGACTGGTATCAAAATTACTGTACGCGAATTTATTAATATGGCTTTTGCCGAAGTTGGTATTGCTCTTAAATGGGAAGGCAAGGACGAAAACGAAAAAGGAATTAATGTTTCTACTGGACAAATCGTTGTTGAAATTGATCCTAAATACTACCGACCAGCTGAAGTAGATTTATTAGTTGGTGATGCAACTAAAGCAAAAACAAAAATGGGCTGGACACCCACGTATACTGTTGCCGCTTTGTGTAAGGAAATGGTTGCAGCTGATGTTGAATTATTTAAACGCGATAAATATTTATTAGACGGCGGACATAAAATTTTAAATTATAAAGAGTAACATTAATTTGATAATGAGTCAATTTGATGATTTGATAATTATCGTATTGCCACGTTATCGTATTACCACAGTATCACATGGAACTAAACTCTAAAATATATATCGCAGGTCATCGTGGAATGGTTGGTAGCGCTATTATGCGAAACCTTGTTAAGAAAGGATTTACAAACATCGTTACCCGAACATCGGCTGAATTAGATTTACGAAACGCTCAACAAGTTGCTGATTTTTTTGCTAAAGAAAAACCCGAATACGTGTTTTTAGCAGCAGCTAAAGTTGGTGGCATCCAAGCAAACAACACCTTTAGAGCCGATTTTATTTATGAAAATTTAATGATTCAAAATAATGTGATTCATAATTCTTATTTGAATAACGTTACAAAATTAATGTTCTTAGGATCCTCTTGCATTTACCCGAAACTAGCGCCACAACCACTCAAGGAAGAATATCTATTAACTGGTTTGTTAGAAGAAACCAACGAGCCTTATGCCATTGCAAAAATTGCAGGCATTAAAATGTGTGAAAGCTACAAGCGTCAATACGGTTGTAATTTTATTTCGGTGATGCCAACTAACATGTACGGCCCTAATGATAGTTACAACTTAAATAACTCTCACGTGTTACCCGCGTTAATTCGCAAATTCCATGATGCCAAAGAAACCAATGCGCCATTTGTTGAAATGTGGGGAACCGGAACGCCGATGCGCGAATTTTTACACGCCGATGATTTAGGAGATGCTTGTGTGTTTTTAATGAATACCTATAACGACGAAAAGTTTGTAAACATTGGTTCAGGAACCGATTTAACCATTAAAGATTTAGCTTTATTAGTTAAAAATATTGTTGGTTATACTGGCGATATCAAACACGATTTATCAAAACCAGATGGCACGCCTCGTAAATTAATGGACGTGTCTTATTTACATTCCTTGGGTTGGAAACATAAGATAGAATTACCAGAAGGCATTAAACAAGTGTACGAAGATTTTAAGAAAAAAGAAGGCGTAAAAGTTTGGTAGAATAAAATAGTGGGTAATGATAAAATAAGCACCTGTTTTTACTTGTATAAAAAAACAATAATTAATACTTTTTACAATTCACAACATACTAATACATAATTTACGCTTCAAATTATTTGAGAGTTTTTATATATCGATCTCATATATAAATTTGGGTGTAAAAATTAAATATATATCATGAAGATAAAAATTATTTTACCGATTACAATCATTGGATTAATGTCGTCTTGCGCTCCTAAATTAGCAGTAGTGAAAACTCAAGCAAAGGCAAACGAAATTATAATATCTCCAGAATTAAAAAATTTCTCTAAAACAAACTCTAATCCATCAGTAGTTTTAAGAGTTCCCTATCCAACTACAGATGTTACAAACGCTGAACAAAAAGAAATTTTTAAGAAAAACGATGATATTTATAACCTAATTGAAAAAAATTTATTTAAACAAGGATTTACTGTTCGAGACAGAGGACTATTAAATAAGGTTTTAAAATCTGAATTGAATAGTTACGCTGATATTGGAAAACAAATAGAAACTGACATAATAATAGATATTCTCAGTATTGATTTCTCAATAAATAATTATACCAATACTGCTACTATAAAAAAAGATGCAAAAGAAATAAAACTTGATAATATTCTGATTTTTAAAAAAGGAATAGAAATAGCCTCTATTATGCCCTTTAATCCTAAAATTGCAAAAATAGAATGCAAACTTACTATTGTTCAGAAAGGTGCAACAGGAGGAATATTGACATTGTATAAAACCACTTGTACAGATGGTTGCGATATATACATTAAACCTAATTGGAGTTTGATTTCAGGGGATATTGATAACCCTCAAAGACAGTATGTAAATGCCTGGACTTGGACAAATGACGCTACTGTTGCGGAACTTGAGCGTTCTGTTGAGTATTTTTCAAAACTAATTGGTGATGCGTTAAAAGGTCTATAATATAGCCTTCGGTGCGGAATTTGGTAGTTGCTAAGTATTAAATAAAGAATATTAAGATATAAGATTATAAAATAAGTGTCTATTTGTAAAATAACTACATATTTATCTATACAAAAATTTAAAAGTCTTAATACTTATATTTTAATACTTATATCTTGTTCTTTAAAAGCTCAATTCTACAATCTACCAAACGAATATTTTTTCAACACCCTTTCTCAACGTCAATTAGCAAGGCTTGATACCGAACAGCTTCATTCGTCTATTCAACCTTATATTCCTTTTTTTAATAAAAAATACGAGTTTGTAAAAGACACGCATCATGTTTTTAAATACATCACCGATGATGTTTTTTTAGAAAAAGTGTTTTATGATCACCTTATTCATATCAAATCTAAACAAGGCAAATTCGAGTTTAAGGTTGATCCTTTATTAAATATAGAATTAGGCAAAGCGTATTATGATACCACTAAATCTCAAAATATTTCTACCAACACCCGTGGTTTTATTGCCAGTGGAACCATTGGCAAAAATTTTTATTTTGAAACGATGTTTGCAGAAAACCAAAGTTTTTTTCCTTATTACATTTCTAGCTTAAGTAATCAAACTAAAATTGTACCTGGACAAGGGCGTTACAAAGCCTTTAAAAATACAGGTTATGATTATGCATTTTCATCTGGCTTTATTTCTTATCAACCTTTTAAAAGACTCAACATACAATTAGGACACGGCAAACAAAAGATTGGAAACGGCTATCGTTCCTTATTGTTAAGCGATAACTCCTTTAATTATCCTTATTTAAGAATCACCTCCGAATGGTTTAAAGGTAAATTACAATACACTAATATTTATGCAGTATTAATGAATTTAGAAACAGGCGGCACCAAAACACCTCCCAATACAGAAGCTTTATTTCAGAAGAAAGCAGTATCGATTCAGTATTTAAGTTACAACGTTAATAAACGTTTCAACATTGGTCTCTTTCAAGGAATGATTTGGTCGGCGGCTGATAGTATGAATAGGCAACATTTAGATTGGCAATATTTTAATCCCGTTATTTTTACCAACCTAGGTTTTTATGGTTTAAATAATAAAAACAATATTGTAATTGGCGCTAATGCGAATTTTAAAATCACTCAAAGCATTAGTGTTTATGGGCAGTTTATGGGTGACGACTTTAGTAATATTACCAAATTAGGAAATGCGTTTGGATATCAATTGGGCGCAAAATATTTTAATGCCTTTGGTATAAAAAACACTATGCTTCAAGTGGAATACAACAATGTAGCAGAAGGTTCTTATAATAGCCCCGTTGGAACTACCAGTAATCAGAGCTTTTCGCACTACAATCAAACATTAGCTTATACGCCTGGTTATGGTAGAGAACTAATTGTTTTAGCAGATTATAAATATCAACGCTTTTTTTTAAATGCAAAATTAAATGCGCAATGGCTCACACTTCATCATTTTTCTTTTTATCAAAACACGTTAGCCAAAATACAATTAGGATACACGATTAATACAGGATACAATTTTAATGTATCTTTAGGCTACAATTACCGAAACCAAGACTTTTATGATTTTAAATCCTCAAACAATAAAACATCATTTATTACTTTGAGTTTAAAATCAAATTTATATAACACCTATTACGATTTTTAAAATATAAAAAATGGCAGTATTAATTTTAGTTTTTTTAACCGCATTTATTGTTGTGCTTTATTGTACACCAGCTCTTATCAAAGTGGCTGTACTCAAGCGTTTGATTGATATACCAACTGAAGATCGAAAAATTCACAAACGTGCTGTCCCTACAATTGGTGGTATCATTATTTATGCCGCTACTTTATTTTCATTTTCGTTATGGTATAATATTGATGACCTCAACGATTTTAGTCAGATTTACGAATCAGTAAAAGAATTTAAAATATTAGTAGCAACCAGTTTAGTTTTATTTTTTGTTGGTGTAAAAGATGACATCATTGGTACGGCTCCGGTTAAAAAATTATTTGCGAATATTTTAGTTGGATTGATTTTAGTGTTAATGGGAGATATTCGTATTACTGGTCTACACGGCGTATTTGGTGTTAACGAAATTCCTATTTGGGGCTCTGTATTTTTATCTTTATTTACATACATTGTGGTTGTAAACGCTATGAATTTAATTGATGGTGTTGATGGATTAGCGGCCGGTGTTGGCTTCATAGCCTCCTCTGTGTTTGGCGCTTGGTTTGTTTGTGCCAACGAATTTACCTTAGCGGCACTTTCGTTTTCCTTATCTGGTGCGCTATTAGGTTTTTTAATTTTTAATTTTTCTCCAGCTAAAATATTTATGGGCGATAGTGGTTCACTTATTATTGGTATGTTTTTATGTGTGCTCAGCATTAAACTTATTGAATACCCTATCACTCGCATTGATAATTTTTGGGTTCGTATTTCAAATCCAATGATTGCCATTGCCGCACTATCCTATCCTTTAACAGACACGTTGCGCATTTTTGTTATTCGTGCTGCAAAAGGCCAATCGCCGTTTGCCGCTGATCGCAACCATTTACATCATCGATTATTAGATGGAGGCTACTCCCATGTTCAAACCGTTATTATTATTTATGTGTTTAGTGTGTTATGTGTTGGCGTATCGCTCCTGAGTTATTTTATAAACCCAAGTTTAACGTTATTGGCGGTTATTGGCTTCAGTATGATGTTTATTTTATTCGTACAAATTTCCTATAAATCAGCTCAAAAAAAGATTCAGACTACTAACGAGTGATTTTACTAAAACATATTTTTTTTAATCAAGTGTTTATCAAAATAGCACTCCTGTTGTGTTGCATTCCTTTGTCTTTTCGAGCGCAGGATAATCCTCAGGCGCAAAATATTTTTATTAATCAAGACGCTCAACAAGTAATTGATGAATGGAACATCAAGCATCCAGATGTAGAATTTCACTCCTCGTTTAAACCTTATTTAAGTGCGTCGCTAAACAATTTTTCAGATACCTCTATTGGGTTTTTACACTTTCCAATTAAAAACTTCTTTTTAACCAAAACCTTCAACGAAGGGCCAAGTAAGCGCAATCAGTACCAAACACAGGTACTTCCCATTATTGATTTACAAGCTGGCTATGATGTATTAGATAAACGCTTTGTTTCCGAAACCTTTGGTGGAGCTCACGTTAAATTAAACATCAATAATGATTTCACTTTTGCATTAACGGCGATTGGCGGCAGAGTAAGCTATCCCAATTTTACAGATACCACTGTTAAAACAACACAACTCATTTCTGGTTTAGGACGCGCTTATAAAAATGCTGATGGCAGTTATAGTTTTTCTAACCTTACTGGATACTTGTCTTACAGTCCAAATTCAACCTTTAATTTTCAGTTAGGAAAAGATAAACATTTTATTGGTGATGGTTATCGATCTTTATTGCTTTCTGATTTATCAAATAACAATCCTTATTTTGGTATCAATGCACATATTTGGCATATTCAATATAATGTATGGTACTCGTGGATGCAAGATTTTTC
>JANYGR010000071.1 GCA_025359355.1 Bacteroidota bacterium
AATCAGACGCGTATTACAAATTTTATCTCGTCGTACTAAAAATAATCCAATTTTAGTTGGAGAACCTGGTGTTGGTAAAACTGCTATAGCAGAGGGTTTAGCGCATCGTATCATTGCAGGCGATGTTCCTGAAAATTTAAAAAGTAAACAAGTCTTTTCTTTAGATATGGCAGCGTTGATTGCAGGTGCTAAATATAAAGGTGAATTCGAAGAACGTTTAAAGTCAGTTGTAAAAGAAGTGATTGGGAGTAATGGAGATGTCGTTTTATTTATTGATGAAATTCACACGTTAGTTGGTGCAGGTGGTGGAGGTGATAGTGCGATGGATGCTGCCAATATTTTAAAACCTGCTTTAGCTCGTGGCGAATTAAGAGCCATTGGTGCAACAACCTTAAACGAGTATCAAAAATATTTTGAAAAAGACAAAGCCTTAGAACGTCGATTCCAAAAGGTAATGGTAGACGAGCCTTCGGCAGAAGATGCTATTTCTATCTTACGTGGTATTAAAGAAAAATATGAAGCACATCATAAAGTGCGTATTAAAGATGAGGCAATCATTGCTGCGGTAGAGCTTTCTCAGCGCTATATTAGCGATCGTTTTTTGCCAGATAAAGCGATTGACTTAATGGATGAAGCGGCGTCTAAATTACGTATGCAAATCAATTCGATGCCTATTGAATTAGATGAATTAGAGCGTAAAATCATGCAACTCGAAATTGAACGAGAAGCAATGAAGCGCGAAGAGGAAGATGCGAAAGTAGAAATCTTAAACAAAGAATTAGCTGATTTAAATGATAAACGTATTGCTTTAAAAGCAAAATGGCAAAGCGAAAAAGAAGCGATTGAAGGTGTGCAAAAAGTAAAGGCAGATATTGAAAATTATAAACACGAAGCTTCTAATTACGAGAAACAGGGCGACTTTGGAAAGGTTGCAGAAATTCGTTATGGTAAAATACAAGAAGCGGAAGCGTTATTAATTTCTTTAGAAAATAAATTAAGCGAAGCAAAAGCTAACGGTTCTCAATTATTAAAAGAAGAAGTGGATAGCGAAGATATTGCTGATGTAATTAGTGCATGGACAGGTATTCCTGTTTCTAAAATGTTGCAAAGCGATAAGCAAAAATTATTGGCATTGGAAGATGAATTACACAAACGTGTAGTTGGACAACATGCTGCCATAGAAGCCATATCTGATGCGGTGCGAAGAAGTAGAGCTGGTTTGCAGGATAATAAAAAACCAATTGGTTCATTTATTTTCTTGGGTACAACAGGTGTTGGTAAAACAGAATTAGCAAAAGCTTTAGCCGATTATTTATTTAATAACGAAAATGCAATGACGCGTATTGATATGTCCGAATATCAAGAACGACATGCTGTGAGTCGCTTAATTGGTGCCCCTCCGGGATATGTTGGTTTTGATGAAGGCGGTCAATTAACAGAAGCTGTGAGAAGAAGACCTTATTCTGTAATCTTATTAGATGAGATTGAAAAAGCGCATCCCGATGTATTTAATATTTTATTACAAGTATTAGATGATGGCCGATTGACTGATAATAAAGGAAGAACGGTTAATTTCAAAAATACCATTATCATTATGACCTCAAATATTGGTTCACATATTATACAAGATAATTTTGAACAATTAACAGAATTCAATAAGGAAGAGGTATTGGCAAAAACGAAGAACGAAGTATTTGATTTATTGAAAAAATCAGTTCGTCCTGAGTTTTTAAATAGAATTGATGAAGTGATTATGTTTGAGCCATTAAGCAGAGACGATGTACATCAAATCGTAAAAATACAATTCGAGCAAATTGCTAAACGCTTAGCTGAACAAAATTTAACGATAACTGCAACAGAAGAAGCAATTGATTGGTTAGCGCAATTAGGCTTTGATCCTCAATACGGCGCACGTCCAGTTAAACGTGTGTTACAAAAGCAAGTGCTTAATGAATTATCTAAACAAATATTAGCAGATAAAGTAGATCAGGCGAAAGAAATCATTGTGGATGTATTTGATAAACAAATTGTGTTTAGAAACTAAATAGTAGATACTTCATTTCTATAATTAAAATTGATAAGCCTGATTATGTCAGGCTTATTTTTTTTACTTAATCCAAATTTAAAATGTCGCATAAAATCATAACTTTACGCATCACAAATACGATATGCTTTATGGAAAAAATCAGATACACTTTTAGTTTTATTTTTTTATGTTTAACGCTCGTTAATGCTCAAGAAGAGCCCA